>NZ_JBZVFG010000050.1:0-27602 GCF_058402785.1 Candidatus Magnetaquiglobus sp. | reverse complement strand
CCATGTGCGCCGGCTTCCACCAACTGCGCGCACCCGCACCGCTGGCGTGACTCCCCGTCCATGTGCGCCGGCTTCCACCAACTGCGCGCACCCGCACCGATCGGCCCGAACTGGACGCCATGCGAACCGGATTGGGGCTACGATCCGATCGTTGGCCAACATGGGATCCGGCCCGGTTGGCAGCATGGATCCAGGTGGTTGACTCTCAAGAATCCGGCCCGGTTGGCAGCATGGATCCAGGTGGTTGACTCTCAAGAATCCGGCCCGGTTGACCTCGACGATGGATTCTGGGACTGTTTTCGAGCATCGATGTACCAATAGCGTACCCCCCTGCCTGTCCCTTGCAGATTCTCCGGAACCAGGAACAGCTGATTTCTCTCAATTTTCTTGATAAGATAGCCGTTGCAGACCTCGCCCTCGAAACAGATTTGGTTTCCGAACATCACGGCGCCCTTTTCGTCCGATCCCTCTTCGGTCACCCTGATACCCTTGATGTCCAGACTTGGCAGATCGACCACGGGATTCTCGTTCATGACAAAAAAGAACGGATCTCGTTTCACGAACGGCAACTCTGGTTTGTTGGCATCCTGAGAAGCGGAGCGTGGCGGATGGGAAACAAGCCCCAAACGCACATACAACTGTTGCGGTTCCTTCTTGTTATCGTCCGTCGAACCTTTTTTTGATGCGGCATCGGTTTCATTGATCTCCAACTCGACCACATCCAACGACTGCTTTTCAAGATCGACAATAAAATCTTGAAGCTTGTTATAGTGCGACCAGAATTCAGTCATCATGATATTTTTGTTTGCAGCACTTGGTCGGATGTACTGCAACAAAATTGAATTACGATCTGCTGTCTGTTGAATGGTCACACCAACTGTGGACGAAATCTTTTTTCTGTTGCTGTTTTCGTTCTGCTTGTCAAGCTTTGCATTCCTATTGCTAATCTCACTATAAGCATTCCTGATATTTTTCTGTGCAATTTTACCAGGATAATAATATACAAAAAACACAAGAACGGTCCAGACCGATACCAATGCAAGCAGATGCATGATAAGTGCCTGATGTTTTCTCCATATATACAGAAGCAAATCTCTCATTTTGGCTGTCCCGTCGTGGATTTTGCAACCGAAACCTTGGTCCGCGCTTCGAGGATGAAATAAATGACTCGAGAGTTGACATGTGGATCAAACCCGGACTCCATGCCCTTGAGAGACACCTCTTCCCCATCCAAGGCCAGAGGACTGTTCTTGCCATTCAAATGGGTGATCAACAGGTTCAACGCCTTCATGTGCTCTGGCTCGCTGGTATTGGCGAACCCACGAATCACCCACTTGCGTAGCGTACCCCCTGTTTTCTCCTCCTTCTCATGAACCGTTGAAACATGGTTCAGCTTGATCGAGGGCGCAACAGACAGGGCAAGTCGATTCAATCTCTGGGACCAGGACAATCGATCAGAGGATTCATCCTGATCCCAGCCATGCAATTTAGTCAGTTTAGCCTCTTTCTCATTCATTTCCGTCAATAGTTTAGACCACTGACCGATGTCGGCAAGATAGACACTGCTATTTTTTGTATTGAAAGACAGAAAAATAATATAGCATATCACCACAGACAAAAGCATCATTGACAACGGGATAACTTTTTCATACTCCTGCAAGATCTTATATGCACCTCCTTGTAGAGACGTGAATTCTTTATCCTCGGATGAGGCATCATTCTCCTTGTTTTTTCCATCGGTCTGCCGTTTCCAAAACATGTTCATGATTGAATTCGTGGACAGGGATCGCTTTTTTTTATTATAGATCCTGCCTTTGTTGATCCTGAAAGTCTGATCGTCGATTTGATTGACCTCCTCGGATGCCCCAAGAATCAGATTGGAAGGATCCGTACCATGCACATAATTTCGAACACGTTGCACAATCAACTCCAGAATGGCATCCGTGGTCATGCCTGGCATGCTCTTCTGGGGAAAAGGAAGCGTCTGGGACGCCGTATGAGAATTTCCAGCAATGATCGTCTTGTGCGCCGCTTCCAGCAAAGGCAGCACATACTCTTGATAAAACGTGTCCTTGATCCCTGGCAACTCTTGCCAGTATCCCATCAATTTCATGGAATCCAACGGTCCCGTTCTTCGATCGAACTGCAAGTGGCAGAGAATATCGGATAATTCACGCCCAAATGATTCGAATTCGTTGAGCAGATCCGGCTTGGCTTTTTTGTAGGTTTTGTCCGTGTCCTCTGCCTGCAGCGCACTTTTAACCCGACTTAAAACATCCCGAACTGTTGCTTCATTGCTGATCGGCAGACCTTGTTTCATAACAGCGAGCAACGAAAGCAGACAGAAAGATACTCTGTCCGCAAAGATGATCTCATTAATTGGATCCACGTATAAAAAATAGCTCTGACTGACCCCTAAAAAAAACACGGCCTCAACCTGTCGGCTCAATCTCGCCTGTTCTGTCAAATGCTCCAGGATCAACAATGGCATCGACAATACCGCATCAACGGCAACCTCGTGCATCGATGGGTTCGGAAGAAGGTTGCAAACATGTCGAATATGCATGGCTGCCGCCATACTCCATTGTCCACCCTTGCTGGTGTCATTCGTTCGCCTGGGAATGAATGCGGTGCAAAGCAGCACCGGATCCTCCCCCCAACGATAGCCGGCCACTTCCCGGCACTGTTGATAGGTATCCGTCTCCTTTGAGACCGAATCCAACGGCTCGATGAACTCAAACGGCAGATCATCGACCGCAATCACAATGCTTTTGGTTTTCTTCTTGAGCGTTCCGACATCAAACTGTTTCCAGAATTTTTCCGCCTGATCAAAAATGACCTGGTTAGAGCCTTTCTTACCCAGATCATGGACGAAAAAATCCGAAAATTTGGCCTGATCAAGTTCCGTGTCGGTCCAGATATACCGTGTGTCTTCCTTGGAATAGGAACTGTATCGGACGCCCAGGGCATCTGCCTGGATGATGATATGCCGATCCTGAGCGTGCCTGGCCGGTTTTGGATCCTCTGAATTCTGACGATCCTCTATTCGACCAGAAAATATGTGTTTGAGGCTCTCAGAGATCATGTCAACACATCCTTATAATATTTTTGCGCGCCTTCATGTGAAAAGACAACTTAATCCGTGTTTGTCCGCATCATTCGTGACTGCCCAACCGCAAGGCTGGGACACCCCGTACCCGGGCCCATGCAGAGTGTGATTTGTGACCACGCAACGTTCACCTCGGGAAGATTTCGCAAAATCTCGAGGTTTCCGACGCTGAACGCGCCAACATCCACACGCACCAAACCGTCCGCGACATCCGTCACATCCACGATTTGCGCCTGGACCCCAAAGGTGTAGTCTGAACCGATTTCCGGATAAACAAACTTCACCTCTGTCTGGCCAGGATCCACAAGCTCGGTTGCATAATTCCCAAGCAGGCTACTCTTGTCGGCATCGGAAGCGGGCATGGACGCCTCCTGACGCGATCGGCTCATCAGATAGTCGGCAATCCCAACCCGTGCCCAGTGCAGCTGCAATTGCGCCAAACTGCGCTCGACATGATGCGCCTCGGCAAACCAGAAGTGTTCGATCAAATACCCTGTCACCATCATGGCCGTCATGACCACCACGGTGGTCAACACCAGAATCGAACCTTGTTCCCCCTTCCCGAACGCGCTCACGGGGGACGAACCATTTGCTGATGTTGACTGGCGCGCGCCGCATTGCCCAAATCGAAGATGGGCGCGAAGATGGCCAGCATCAATCCAACCACCACCAGGCCCAGAATCGACGTCATGATCGGATTGATGCGAGCCACGAGCTGGTCGAGACGGTTTTCCAACAACTGCTCGAAATAGTTGGCGGCGCGATAGGTCAAATCGCTCAATTCTCCGGCTTCGTCGCCTGAACTGATCATCTGCATGACCAGGCCTTCAAACACTTTATGCTTTCTGAAGGCTTCGCTCACGGTCACCCCTCTCCGGACATCAAGAATGATGGCGAATATGATGGCCTCGATAAACAGGTTGTCCGCGGCCCCGGCTGAATGCTTGAGCGCCTCGAGAATCTCCACTTCGTTCTTGATCTGCACCGAGAACGTCTTCAGAAAGCGTGACAGCGACGCTTGCCGATAAAGTCTGCCAAAGACGGGCAAATTCAGTTTGAATCGATCCCACCAGGCGCGTCCCGTGCGGCTGGAGAAAAAGAAAAGCATGATGGCGACAACAACCACAATGGTGATCGACAATTCAACACCGTACTGACGGACAAATTGGGCGCTATCCAGCAAGATCCGGGTTGGTCTTGGCAGGTCGGCATTCAGGCTCTTGAAAACCTTTTCAAAATTGGGCAGAATCCAAGTGACTATCACAGCGATCAAAGATAAAATGGCGACAAACAGAAAAGCCGGATACGCCATGGCTCTCTCGATTTTGTCACGCATGGTCTCCCGGCGTTCCAGATATTCGGCCATCATGAGCAGCGAAAGGTCGAGACGTCCAGAGGCAAGACCAGAACGGATGACGTTCACAAACACCGAGTCAAAAAAATGCGGATGCATTCTCATGGCATCGGCCAGGTCATGACCGCCACGCACCTGCCTGACCAACTCTTCCGCGGTTGCGCGCAAGCGAGGGTTGTAGGTCTCCTTGGCCAGATTCTCCAGAACCTCCACCAGCGGCAGACGACTGCTGAGCATGAAGGCAAATTGACGCGTGAAGACCAACAGCTCATTGAAATTGCTGTTTCTCATATCGACTCCACACTTTCATCCCCACCCAGCACACGCAAAATCTCCTCGAAGGTCGTTTCCCCCTTCTCTTGCAACTGCTTGGCAAAAGTCACCATGGGCTTCATGTTGCATGCCTCGATGGCTGCCTGACGAATCGCGCCTTCGTTGCATTGTGGCGCGAGAATCAGTTCTTGAATGGTCCCATTGATGGGCAACAGCTCGAACACCGCGCGTCTCCCCCGATAACCGGTTGAACGGCAGTGCGAACACCCCTCACCCCATGCCGCTCCGGAACGCGGAATTTTCAATCCGATCGCCTTCAACCGATCATCGTATTTCTCATATTTTTTCAGCTTTTCATGCATATCCGCTGCCGACAGTGTTTTCTTGCAATGCGGACAGATCAAGCGGATCAAACGTTGGGCGACCACCAGATTCAGCGCGCTGGCCACCAGATAGGCAGGAATGCCGATGTTGAGCAGACGCACCACCACGCCAACGGCATCATTGGTGTGGATGGTGGAGAAGACCAGATGACCGGTCAACGATGCCTGCAAGGCCATGGAGGCGGTCTCCGAGTCACGGACCTCCCCCACCATGATCACATCCGGATCCTGACGCAAAATGGCCCGCAACCCCTCGGCAAAGGTCAGGTTGATTTTGGGATTGACCCGCATCTGATGGGCGCCGGCGATCCGATATTCCACCGGATCCTCGATGGTCATGATGTTCCGCTCTTCACGGTCGATGGCACTCAGCAGGGTGAACAGCGTGGTGGATTTGCCGCTACCCGTGGGGCCACTGACCAGAATCAACCCATGCGGCTCCTGAACATGCTTTTTCAACAGCAGAAGCTCGTCGCCCGACAAACCCAGATCATTCATCTCCTGGACCGCGGACTCGCGACGCAGGATGCGCATGACCATTTTCTCGCCATGGATGGTCGGGTAGGTGGCGGTACGGATATCGAACTTCTGATACAAATAACTCACCTCGATACTGCCATCCTGGGGTCTCCTTTTTTCAACCACATCCATGCGCGCCAGAATCTTGATGTGGGCGATCAATTCCGGATGGAGCGCACTGGGAATGCGATCCATCTCGCGCATGAGACCATCCACGCGCATGCGAATCTGCATGTCGCTGTCGGTTGGATCCAGATGGATATCCGAAGCGCGTTCCCGGATGGCCTGGGCGAGAAAGTACTTCACTTTCCTTTCCGCATCGAAGGCGTGCTTGCCGCCCGTCTTGAAATCCTCTTTCGGATCGATGTGGATGGCACCAGGCGTGTGTTTTCTGGTTGAGGTGTTGGTGGCAAGCATGGCCAAAAGCTCTCGCAGCAGTGCAGGACGGATCAAACCACCCTTGAGCAACCGACGTCCACTCTTGCGACGCAACCAGGAACGCAATCTGGGGTCCCACGGATCCTCGGCGATGAATCGCAGTGGCAGTTCCTGGGGATGGTTCCCCGGTTTGGGAATATTGGGCGCATCCACCCGATCGGCGGGAACATTCAAATCCGACAGGATCAAGATTCGCGCGGATTGGCTGCCCTCGGTGGTCAGCCAATCGGGTTGGGAAATCTCGCTCATCAGATCGTTGATGAGATCCTCTTGTTGATCTTCATGATCGACAAGATAATGATCGAGCAAAAGAACCTGTTTCAATTTATCAAAAAGTGGTCCCAATTTCTCTCGAACCGGCTCCTCTTCATGGAGCAGGACCGACCACAAGGATTTACGTCCATCCCGCATCCGCGCATGATGACACGGACGCAGATCCAGCAGTTCGCGCAGGGATGGATCGGATGACAAAATTTCAGTAAGGGTGGTCATGGCTCACCAGATCATCCAAAGAGCACTCACGGCACGGGCCAAACGACACGAAATCCAACGAACGGGTATCCTTGCAATGGATCAAGAGCCTGCCTGACCCCATTCTTGCAATCTGCCGTCGGGGAATAGTAACTTCCTCCCTTGATCACTCCGGCAGGAACAGGCTTGTCGTCGCCGGTCTCCAGGCACCATTCAAACACATTGCCGCACAAATCCTCGACGCCATGCGCGGAACGACCAGCCGACCAACTCCCCACCGGGAGGGGCCCACTGGAGCGATCTTCCGCCAAGGCGTGCGAGGGGGGAATTTTGCCCTTTTCAAGGTCGGTTCCCCACGGAAAAAGGCGTTTCTCGTTGCCGTTCATAGCCACGTATTCCCATTGAGTGACCGTGGGCAGATCCCCACCCACCCATTTGGCAAAGGCCCTGGCCTGAGCGAACGTCACATCGGTGACCGGAAGATCGCGCGCGTCATAATCCGGCTCATCCTGAAACTCCGGATGTGGTGGCACCACGCAACACTGCACGGCGAGCCAATACTGGATGCGGGTCACCGGAAAACGCGACATGGCGAACGCAGGCACATGCATGACCAGAAACTCCGATGGCAACCATTCAGGCACCCTGCATTTGGCGGGGTCCAGGGGCCTGGTGGGATTCAAGGGCAAAGCCTTGGGACTTTTCCGTTAAGCTTTTCGCGCGCTCTTCACGGTCATTCAGAACTCTCCGGCAGGAATCTGAATCCGCATGCGATCCCCAAACAGGGATTGGGCAAAGGCCATCTCCACATCCACCCAGGGCATGGGATGGCTTTGCTCCATGGCTGCCAAAACCTTATCGACCTCACCTGCCTGCGAGAAACCTCTTTGCTCCGGATCCGGATCGAGCATCTTCAACAACAGGTTGTTGAAGGGTTTCGGCATGACTCCGAGAAAGGCATGCGGGGGGTTGCGATCCGTGAAATCCTTGTGCATTGCGATAAAACCCTGCCTGTCTTCATCGCATGACAGACGACTCCAATATAAACTCTTTTTGCTGTTCCTGATTTCATGGATGGCCGCTCTGCCACCAAACAACTCGTATCCGATCATGCCGAGCGAATAGATGTCGCACCGAAAATCCAATCGGTCCGCCGTGCAAACGATCTGTTCCGGAGCCGCATAGGTTGGCGTGAATTGCGTCATCTGCTTCTTGTCCACATACGATTTGAACAACACCATGTTGGTAAGATCGATAAGTTTAGGTTTAATAACCGAGGAATTCTCCCGTTGCTCCAAAAAAACATTCTCCGGCTTCAAATCCAGATGCACAAAGTCGATCTCATGCAGGCCAGCGACACCACGAACGATCTCCCGGAACAAACGCCACCGTTCTGACAAGGTTTCCAGGAGCTTACTTTCATTGTTCGTGATCCAGGAAGCAAGCGACTCTCCCTGAAGCCAATCCATGACCAATCCCATTCCTTTCCTACCCACATAAAGATCATGAATCTGACACAGATACTCCTTGTTGGACACCTCCCGAATCGTCCTGATCTCACGCACGAGCAACTCAAGAAATGCTTCTGGTGACACTCGATCATCCACAGGTCTAATGATCTTAATGGCGCACATCAACGACAGTCGCTTGTAACAGGCGAGCCAGACTTCACCGAACCCCCCTTTTCCCAAGACATGCGCGAACACATAGTCGTCATCGGAACTTCTCTCTTTCTGTAAGCTGCTCTCCTTTTTGGCCCGTTCCAATGCCTCATCCGCATTCTTATCCGTTTCTTCCTCCTGGACAGACGCCTTCACGGCGTGCGCATGGTGTTTGCCAACGTCTCCGAGGTCGTAGACCGGCCTACTGGAGGCCTTCCGCACACCAGCACCTGCCATTTTCTCATCCAGGATCGTCTCCTCATCCGCGCCGCAGCCTGAGGATGCCGGTTGATTGGCTGGCCCGCGCCCTTCTTCCGAGCTGATCATGCCCGTTACTCCCCGCTCTCGTACCGTCAACCCTGATCCGTCGTGGCCACCGAACCATCCGCATTGCACCATTTGCCGGGCAGCAGGGCATTCGTGGTATCGACAAATTTGGTCCGATAGACATTGTTGTCCCAGGTCGGCAACTTAGAGGCCTCATTGGAGTACAGGATCTCACGTTGCTCATTGTTCAAGGAGACCGCCCTGATGCACATGTGGACCGCGAACGGCTGCTCGATGACATCCAAGGATATTTCATATTTGAAACGTGCATCCGTGGGAATCGTCAGTGTCGGAATGATGCTGGTCAACTGATCCGCGGCAGTGCCACTGGGCACGAGATTTCCCTTTTTCCCGGAACCTGGAGCAATGAGCGCCTCGATATCCTCGGCAGGCACATTCGGACGCTGCTCCACGAAGATCTTGACCGCCTTGCTGATACGCCCGGCCATTTCCACCGCCTCGTTGCTCTCTGCCTCGTAGATGTAACCCACCATCGACGGAATCGCCACCGAGGCGAGAATGCCGATGATGGTCACGGCGATCATCAATTCAAACAGCGTCCAACCACCTTCCCTGCTGACATGCGCATACGGACGATTCATCGGGTCTCTCCTGAGAAGTGAAACAAGCTGAGTGCTGCGACAGATCGGATACCGAAACGCTATCGGTCATAAATTTTCTGACAGATCTTGTCATCATGCGCGCAATGCCGGATCAGGACGCGGGAACCGAACGGTCCGCTCCCGTACTTGTATTCCAGGCGCACATAGTGACCCATTTCCGGGACATACCACCACCGCTCCAGACTGGTCCAGGCACTGGTCAGACTCTCCGTGGTCCAGGTCAAAACCAGGGCCTCGTCGAATTTTCCCGCAGGGACCGTGATCCGTTCACGCGCCTCCAGGCGCACCTGGACCTTCTGGCGTATCATCTGTTCCCCGGCCCGGTACTCCTGATGAAACGAGAAGGCGGTTCCAGGCTTGGATTGCAGCAGATCACGCAGCGATTCCAAGGGTTGGCCGGTGCGATAGACCATCCTCCGCTCCATGTCACCCAGATTGGAGGATTCGCGCAACAAGCCGCGTCTCCGTACCCACTGGTCCGATTTGCCGACGAGGAGAAAGCGCGTCAAATCGCCGACCACCTCGTTGACACGCAGTTGGTAGCCGTCGTCATAAATCCACAGGTCACCCTGACACCACTTCGGCTGCGCGAGCGATTCCGAAACCGTGCAGACCGGAGCCGGATCTTCGGCAAGGTAAAGCGGTCCAAAGATGTACGGTTTGCATCCGCCCATTCCGAGCGTGACCATGATGACGAGCATCGACAGACGTTGCATTGTTATCCTCATCGTTTCCTCATCGGAATTCCGAGCCGAGCAGCCCAAGCAGGCTTTGGTGCTTCACCCCTTTCGGGTACCAGTTTCCGCGCAAATCACCCTTGACCTTTTGCACGACATAGATCCCTGGCACCATGGATATCTCCTTGAGTTTGACCAACCGTGGAACCGCCCTGACACCCATCCCATTCTCATCGGTGAACACTTGATAATCGAAATAGCGCCGAGAATCCTGTTGGTTGCCAACATCCACACCGATCTCCTTGAGCAGAGGTGAGATATCCCCGCTCAGATCGCGATTGCTCTCCCTCTTTTTTTCTTCCAGTTTTGAGTACAACGTTTTTGAAACGGCTTCCGCCCCTTCTCTCTCCCGTTTCTGGGTCAAACCATGCAGAATCGGATCGACGATGATCCACAGGACCATGCCGAGCATGCCCGCGCGCGCGATGTATGACAGAGTTCCGTCCCACATGCCCCTCACTCCTCCTCAAGGAAAGTGGTGGTGGGTTTCGGTAGCAGTTGCGACTCCTTGCGAACCTCCAGGCGTTTCTTTTCCAGCTCGTCGTTTCTGGCCCCCACATAATCGCGCGTGACATCATGGTTGCCGGGCAACAGTTGACCGGGACTGACGATGCGCGGCGTGATCAGGAACACGGTTTCAAGCTTGCGATCATCCGATTTCTTGTACTTGAACAAATGGCCCAGAAGCGGCACATCCCCGAGCAAAGGTATGGCGTTGGTGATCTCCTCGCGCCGATTGTTGAACAGCCCGCCCAGCACGAAGGTGGACATCTCGGGGACGAGGACCGTGGTATTGATCTCCTGTTCATTGGTGCTGATGGTATCCCCGGTCTGACCGGTGGGAATGCTGTTGCGGGCATTCAAAACCAGACGCACCATGTTTTTGCCTTCCTCCTTGCCCGACACTTTCTTGGCCGGATCCGGACGGACGACTGCCGGCGTGATCAGCAGTTGCACGCCGGTGTTGACCACATGCAACGCAGAATTGATCTTCTCGGTATTGGTGACCACGAAGTGGTAATTGTTGGCATTGGTGATGCGCGCCTGGTTGTTGTTCAGGGTGATCACGCGCGGTGCGGCGATGGTTTCGAGTTGATTGGCGTTCTCCATGGCCTGCAACGTCGCGTCCAGGAGCGAACGGGTTCCCTGATAGAGGAATCCGGCGGTGCTGACCTCCTTCGGGAACGGACTGCCCAACAGGGAAAAACTGCCGCTGTTGGTGGCGGTGGACGAGAGCTTGCTGGCCGGCCCAACGATGCCAGTGGGCAACATTTGGGAGTTGCCGCCGAGATATCCGACCCCGCCCCAGCGAATGCCAAGCTCTCGTGAGAGCTGATCCTCCCCCTGCACGATGATCACCTCGACCTCGACCAGATCCGGAGACTTGTCCAGGAACAACACCATGGCACTGATCTCATCGAGCTGCTTGGACGTGCCGCGGATGATCAACTGGTTGTTGAGCACATCCGGCATGACCGTCGCGATGGTGACGTGTCGCCTGGTCGGATCGACCCCGCCAATCTTCCCCTCCATCAACTCCTTGACCTCTTTTTGTCCCTTCTTTTCGACCTCCTTCTCCTCTTCACGGGTGACCACCCGCACGTCTTCTCCGGAAAAGAGATGCTTGAGCGTGTCGATGATGCCAGGGGTTTGATACCGTTTGCCTTGAAAGGTGACATCCGACGGACCGACCGAGACGTGCCGCAAGGGGATGATGCGGGTTTCGATCCGTCCCCGGAACTCCTTGTCCTCCTCGATGCGCATTTTCAGATCGTTGTCCGCTTGGGCGCGCAGGCTCTCGGCATGGATGCCCTCGTCGATCGATTTCAACAACGCACGCACCTCGTTCACCTTGCCGGGATCGCCGCTCAGGACAATCCCCTTGCCCTTGATCTCCAACTTGACCCCACGCACGCTCAGAAGTTTGTCGCGGGCGCCACGCGCCGCTCCATCGTGCAGATTGCTCGCTTCGCCAAACAGAAAATGGGTATTCGCATGCAGGGGATAGAACACATCCTTGACGAACAATTTGTTGTCTTTCCGAGAGAATGTGATCGTTTTCGCCTCTTTGGAGTATATGTGATCGAGGCTGTACTCCGCGCAAAGCTCCTTGAACGTCTCCCTGGGCGAATGGCGGATGTACTGCTGCGTCGAAGGGATCTCGTCCTCGATTTTGCCATTCACGACCACCATGATCTTCATGGGTTGAAAAATGAGTTTCAACAACGCGACCACGGGAATCGGCTTGTAGAAGTCCCACGACCCGATGGTTTCGCGCTTGTCCTGGTCCCAGGGAATCCCATCCGCGAAGAGTGGTGGAGTCACGAACAGGCAGCCGAGGATCCAGGCCAACACGACATTCTGGATTCCTCTGCCTGTTTTGCCTTTTGTGCTTACCCTCTGATTTTTGATATGCATCGCCACGGCCTGCTTCCTCATAAATTACCGTGGAACTCCCGTCAGGGAGGTCCACGGTGGGGGTGAGGGGGTTCTCCCCCCAGCATGCGAGTTACAACCGAAAAATAGAACCTTTGGATTTTATGAAGCCATTGATTTAAAAGCACAACCGTTTGATCATTCATTCTTGCGATACGACACTTTATAACTCATATATAACATTTCATACAGGATACACAATTATAAATATATTGACAAGGAAAATGAATTCTGTAAGATTAGATTTTCGTGCGCTGTCAATTATCAAGATTGTTTATTGATGCTTCTGTCGAAACGACGTTCTCATGACAGCAAAGGATACACCAAGAACCTATTCTGTCTGTTCATGCCATTCATTATGCCGTGCTTTCCGGAATGGGTGTCAAGATTGACAAGTCCAATTAAAACAAATCATTATAATCAGAATTTCGGCTTCACCCTGATCGAAATCCTGGTCGTGATCGTGATTCTGGGGATCCTGGTCAACCTCGCGTCGGTTTCGCTGCGTGAACACGCGGTCGCGGTCGCGGCGGAAGAGGCCAAACCCTATCTCATGGCCATCTCCGCCAAGGAGCAGATCCAGCTGCGACGCACCCGAACCCTGCTCAATTCCGACAACGAACAAACCCTCCAGGACGGCTTGGGGGTCGATCTCTCCCTGGCCGGGAACTTCTGCTTCATGGTCCGTCTGCCTGCCGACGGTCTCATCACCACCACCACCGATACGGTCCAATATGAGGTGTGGGCCGTCCTGCGCGATACCAACTACTCGGGCGGACAATCGGCCCAGGATCAGGTCGCGGTGCATGCCTTGGGCGGCGCCACCTGCACCACCGCCACCGATAAATCCACCGCCACCGGGTGGGTCTCCGCCGATCCGAACACCATCGGCGGCGAAGGCCGGGTGGTGGTCCTGCGTTACCCGCCACCCGTCAATGGTCTGGAAACCGCCCCACGCTCCGGTCGGGAGATCCAGCTCGACTGGCTCAACGGCATCAGCCTCTCCGATACCCTGCTGTGAACGCCTCGACGCCACATTCGAAACCCCCGGGCCATCAGGGATTCACCCTGATCGAGGTTCTGCTGGTGGTGATCATGATCGGACTGTTGATGATCGGCATGGTCGGCATCTGGGATCTGCTCGCACGCGAATTCCTCGCCCTCCAGTTGCGCCAGAAAGCCATCTTCGCCCTGCATGGCCAGATGGAACGAATCTCGGCCCTCAATCGCCATCAGGTGAACTTCACCACCTGGAAAACCAGTGGCTACCCTGCCACCCACCTCGACCCGCAAGCGGATCACCAGATTCTGCAGACCGCGCCCAACAACCTGATCGTCTATTCAACCACCGCGCTGGATCAGCAGGGCAAGATACTCCTGCATCAACCCGCGGGTTTGGATCCGACCGCCCGCAACGTGATTCTGCTGGACCCCGAACGACGCATCACCGGCGAACTGAGCTGGACCGAGGAGCCCTTGACCACGCAGCCCTGTTACACGGGGGATGCGGGTGGTGGCTGGTGTCGCAAGCTCACCCTTTATCTCGATTACCCCTATCTCTTTCCAGAAAGCGACTCCCAGACCTCGCAACCCTGGGGTGGACCGATCTCCACCCTGACCCTTCGCACCATCGTGGGGCGCCGATGACGACACCGCATCGACTCAAGAACGATCCGAATCCGCTTCCGGAGGCAAACCAGCACCCCGGCTGGCCGAACCGCGCGCGCACCTTCGGCATGCGTCGAGACCGACGGCATCAGGCCGGATTCACGCTGCTGGAGCTGATGATCGGCAGCGCGCTCTCGCTGATCATCAGCCTGGTGCTCTGGCAGCTGTTGGGCATGATCCTGAGCATCGCCCAGGAGTCCGGCAATCTCATGGCGCTCAATCAGGAGAGCCGCAACCTCTTTCAACTGCTCAGCGAGGGTGGAATCGCCTCGGACGACACCCGCATACCCGGCTATTGGGGACGCTCGGTCGATCCGGCCAGCGACAACGCCTTGCGGGTGACCGACTATCGGTTGCACCTGGGACCCGAAGCGGGGCCAAAGCTCGCATCCGGCGAATGGCCTCCCCTCGACATCCCCTGTCAGAGCGCGGGGAACCCCCTGGCCGCCTGCACCGCCACGTTGGAAACGATCCGCGTCACCGGCTACGTGGCCGGGCTCACCACCGACAACAGCCGAACCGTGAACAACAAAACCACCGAGATCCAATTCAATCTCGTGGTTCCGGGCGCCCTGCCGATCCATGCGACCACCGTCCCGCGCTGGAGCTATCAAACCGGGTTCTGGACCACCCTGTCGCTGGGCGTGGATCCGTGATTGCAGAGGCCCCTTCAAGCGTGCGCCCCTGATTGATCATACCGTGAAACTCACGCCAGGGAGGTCCACGGTCAGGGGGTTAGGGGGTTCTCTTCCCATGTCACCCCACCGCGCTCCGCCGACCCGGCCAGACGATCGTTGATGCACGAATCACAAATTTTTGTGGCTTTCCCGCCTCCGGTCACGATAAACTCAAACGATCCGGTCAATCCGAATCCCAAATCGTCTCACCCAACCAAGGAATCCGCCATGACCTGCCGTGTCGATGAAATCCTCAACGACTCCCGCGACCTGATCCGGGATACCCTGCTCCGCTTCGCCGAGGATCTGACCACCGATTTCAATCTCGATCCGGCCCGGAGCCAGAACCTCCTCGACAGCGAGGCCGCCAAGACCCTGCGCGGCGCCATGGAGACCTTCGCGGTCTGGTATGTCGGCAAGAAAGGGTGATCCATCACACCCACCAGGGCCCCATACGACACCATGCATGACTTTGAGAATACACCCCTGCTCGACAACGGACTCAAGCTGCGTCTGCTGCATGACGAGGTTGGCGGGCAGGTGCGGGATATCGTCGAGAAATTCCTCGAAATTCTGCCTGAAAGGCTGCGTCTGCTGGCCCACTCCCACGCCATGGGGGACACGGTTCACTTCTACATCGAGGCCCACCGGCTCAAGGGAGCCGCGGCCACCCTGGGCGCGGAACGGATGGCCGCCTTGTGCGCCCATCTGGAAGAGCGCGGCAAGGCCGGGATCCTCCCGGAACCCGCCCTGTTGCACGCCCTGGACGATCTCTCCGTCCAGGTCCGGGAGATCATGACCCGCACGATCGCGCTCTATGCGGGCGATCCCCCCGCGTTTCTCCCCTGACGATCCCCACCAGACCAAAAAATCCACACCACCACGCGGATTAGAATGAAATGGGGCGCAAAATCGATTACCATGCCTCATTCTTTTGACCACGCTTCCCGTGCAATCCCCGTCAAGGAGACGCGCCATGTCCCCATCTCACGGAACATTGCCTGCCCGGATCCGGTTCTTTCGGACCTTTCTGACCCTCTCCACGCTGTGCGGCCTGCTCACGCTCGTCACGCCCGACCTGACCGCGCAGCCCCTCCTGACGGCTCCCGCCACTCCAGTCGATGCCAAGGCCGAGGCGCTGCTGGCCACCGGCAAGCAGCTGCTCGAGGCGGGCAACGCCAACGAGGCGCTCTCGCACCTGCGACAGGCCGCCTCCCAGGCCGCCCGCGCCAGGGAGGCCAAAAACGCCGGTCAGGCCAACGAAATCATCTCGCAACTGGTCAACGCCATGCCCGCCTGGGTGGATGAGGCGCTGGAGAAGGCCGGCAGCATCCCCAAGGAGAAGTCCGGTGCCGCCAAGGCGTGGGCCAAGAGCCGCGAAAGCGCACAGTCGCTTGCCGAAAAGGGGGATCTCCCCCAGGCGGTGCGCATGGCCAGGCAGGCGTTGGATCTGGCGCGCGAGAATCTGGGGGCCAGGCACTCGGCCACCTTCATGAGCGAACGGGAGCTGGGAACCCTGTTGGCCCTGGCCGGCAAGCCCGGCGAGGCCGAACCGCTGCTGCGCCAGGCCGCGACCCACGCCCGCGAGGCTCTGGGAGCCGAACACCCGGAGAGTCTCGCCTGCGACAGGGCGCTGGCGGATCTGCTCGAAAGCCAGGGAAAACCCGCGGACGCCCTCAAGATCCATCAGGCCGCGCGCGCCGCCTGGAAGGCCCGGATCGGCCTCGACCATCCGCTGGCCATCGACACGGAGCTGGCCATGGCCGGGGTGCTCCGGGAGCTGGGACGGCATGAGGAGGCCGCTGTCCTGTTGCGGGAAAGCTGTCCCCGGTCGATGGCCCTGCACGGTTATCACCATCCGGAGACCGCCCGCTGTCTGGAGGGTTTCGCGCGGGTCAACCTGGCCCGTGAGTCCTTCGCCGATGGGCGCGAGGCCCTCGAACAGGCGCTGGAAATCCTGGAGGGGGTGATGGCCGGAGATGATCCGACCCTGCCACCGGCACGGATCGCCGCCGCCGAGGCCAACCGTCGGCTGGGGGATCTCAAGCGGGCCGACGAGCTGTTGAAACCGGTTCTTCCCAAGGAACCGATCCAGGTGAACGATCCCCTGGCCATCGAGGCGCTGTCCGCCCGGCTGCATCTGCTGGCCGACCAGGGGGAGCTGCCCGTCGCCGAGACCCTGGCGCGCAAACTGGTCAAGCAGCTCGCAACCGGGCTGGGCCACGACCATCCCGCCACCCTCTCCATGAACGTGGAGCTGGCCGCGATCCTCGAAAAAATGGGCCGTTATCCGGAGGCGGAGATCGGGCTGAAAAAGACCCTGGAACGGATGATCACAACCCTGGGAGAGGATCATCCCACCACCCTGATCACCCTGAACAATCTGGGTCAGCTGCTCGAGGCGGCAGGACTCTACGACGACGCCGAACCCCTGCTGCGTCAGGCGCTGGAAAAGACCCAGAGCAAATGGGGTCCGGATCGTCCCCTCACCCTGACCACCATGAACAATCTCGCCTTGCTGCACGAGAGCCAGGGCAACTTCGACAAGGCCGAACCTCTGTATCTCAATGCCCTCGACGCCTACCGCAAACGGTTCGGCGAGCGGCATGTCGATACCCAGGCCGTGGTGAACAATCTGGCCTATCTGCATCTGCTGAAACGCGATTACGCCAAGGCCAAACCGCTGTTCGACTCGGCGCTCGACACCTGGAGCGCCACACTGGGCGAACAACATCCACGCACCCTCAAGGCGCTCAACAACTCCGCGCGGGTGCTGCACCAGCTGGGCGAACACGCCGAGGCGCACAAACGGTTCACCCGCGCCCTCGAACTGCGCAAAAAGGGACTCGGCGAACGTCATCCGGACGTGATCCGCTCGATGAACGATCTGGCCCGTCTGCTGCTCGACATGGGCCGCGCCAAGGAGGCCGAGGAGCTGGCCCGTCAGGCCCGCGCCCTGGCCGAGCAGGCCCTGGGACCGCTGCACCCTTACGTGTTCGAGACCATCGAAACCCTGGCGCGGATTCTGGAAAAGGGCAAGCATCCGGATGCCTTCAAACTGCGCAAGGAGCTGTTCACCCGCCGTTCCGACTTCCTGGACCGCATGCTCTGGGCCACCTCCGACAACGCCCGCGAGGGGTATATCCGTCTCTACGCCCCGGAACTCAACACCCATCTGGCCCTGCTGGCCGGCATGGATCCGGCCATCGCCGGACGCGAAGCCCTCGAAGTCGGTCTGCGGCGCAAGGGTCAGCTGCTCAAGACCACCTCGGAGATCCGCCAGATCGTCCGGCTGGGCAACAACCCCAAACTCAAGGCGACCAGCGACAAGCTCACCGAAACCCGCAAGCAGCTTGCCTCCCTCACCCTCTCCGGACCCACCCCGGAGACCACCGGCACCCATCTCAAGGTGATCCACGGCCTGGAAACCGAGGTGGAACGGTTGCAACTGGAACTCGGCCAGGCCAGCAAGCGGTTCCAGAAAGGGGTGGTGCCGGTGACCATCGACGATCTGATCAAACATCTGCCGGAAAAATCGGCCCTGGCCGAATTCTTCTTCTACAAGGATGAGGACCGCTCCGGTCTGCTGGCCGCCATCCTGCGCAAGGAGCAGGGCAGACCGCTCTTCGATCTGGTGGTCTACCCGGATCCCGAGGCGATTCAAAAGCTGATCATCGACTACCGCGCCGCCATCCAGGACGAGGATGGGGACGAAGAGTCGGTCAAGAAGGTCGGACGTCAGGCCCACGATCGCATCTGGGCGCCGATCCGCCAGCGGATCGGCAAGCGCGAACTGGTCCATGTGGTCCCGGATGGTCTGCTCAACATCCTGCCGTTTCCGGCCATGGTGGATGCGGAGGGCGATTATCTGGCGCGCGGCACGGATTTGCACCTGCTCTCTTCGAGCCGCGATCTGGTGCCTGTCAACCTGCCCGAAGCCAAGGGAAACTATCTGATCCTGGCCGGACCCGACTACGACGCGGACACCCTGGGTGGCGCGCACGCCAAGGCCGCCCTCGAGGAGGGGAGCGGCAAGCGCTCCAGCGACATGAAACAAAACCTGCGCGCCCTGGCCTCGGGCATGCGTGGTCTGCGCTTCGACACCCTGCCAGGCGCCGAGAAAGAGGGGCGCCTGATCGCCGCGCTGGCCACGGAAAAGAAAAAGAGCAACGCCTTCCTGGTCAGACGCGAAGCCCAGGAGGCCACCCTCCTCACCTTGCAGAACGCCCCGGAGATTCTGCACATCGCCACCCACGGCTTTTTCTTGAAGCCGGACGAGAATCTGCGCAAACGACTCCTGAAACTGGTCCGCGGCGGCGAACAGCACCTGCCCCCGCCAGGGGACAACCCGCTGCTGCGCGCCGGACTCGCCTTCGCGGGCATCAACGCCAACGCCAAATTCCTGGGAGAGATGGATACCGACAACGACGGCGTGCTCACCGCGCTCGAGGTGCTCAACCTCGACCTGACCGGCACCCGACTGGCGGTGCTCTCCGCCTGCGAGACCGGACTGGGCGAGCTGCACGAAGGCGAGGGGGTGTATGGTCTGCGCCGCGCCTTCCAGGAGGCGGGGGTCAAATCGGTCATCTCCTCGCTCTGGGAGGTCAACGACGCCGGGACCCAGGCGCTCATGACCAGCCTCTACGCCCGACTCGGCGAGGGGATGAACGCCCACCGCGCCCTGCGGGAGTCGCAACTGGACCTGCTCGAATCCAACGAATGGCGCCATCCCTACATCTGGGCCGCCTTCATGATGATCGGCGAATGAACGGATGCGCCACGACACCACCCTGAAAGATCTGTTCCACGGCCTGCCGCAAACCCTCTTGATGCCAGGGCCGACGCCCTGGAGAAACTGGCGATTCTCTCCGGTTTGCGACACCTGGAACCCCTGATCAAGGAGACGGCATTTTTCAGCGATCTCCCGCGCGACCGGAAAGGAGGCCTCCCCGCACCCTCCCAGCCCCTGCCTTCGGGCATGCCGGCCAACATGGCTCATGCCATGGCCCGTCTTTTGCTACAACCTCATTTCAACTGGCGATTCACGACGCGCGCACCAGGCTGGTCGCACCCATGCGTCACGATCCCAGGCATCATACCAGAAACGGAAACCCCTCGCCCATCCACCGTGAGCTGCCGTCACCATGACCCCAACTCTCGAACCCCTCGTTGCCCGCGCCATCGAACTCGGGCTGCAATCCTCCCTGGCCACGCCACGCGCCGCCGCGCTTCTGGCCAGCAAGCGCCACTCCCCGGAAGCCGACGCGATCATCCAGGAGTCGCAGCGACTGACCATCGACTACAAGGCCTGTCTCAAGGAGATCGAGGCCGCCGCGCCGCACCAGTACACCGCGTTGCGCAATCAGATCGTCGATCAGGTGCGCAAGGCGATGAAAAAGCAGCCCGGCATGCGCAAATGGCGCTGTCCGGTGTGCAATTTCCTGTTCGATGAACGGATCGGGCTGCCGAGGATGAAAATTCCGGCCTCGACCAATTTTCAGGATCTGCCGGATGGGTGGGAGTGTCCGGAGTGCGACGGAAACAAGGCGCGGTTCGTGCTCGACCGGGATTGATCGCATTCACGATCACGCCTCGGCACTCTTGGAAACGGGGGTAGGGAAAGGGAAGCCCATCCCCTACCCTTCCGTGACGGCTGGGCGCATCGGTCCGGGCTCATGGGAGACGACTGATGCCGGCTCCGTGTCGCGGATCAGACTGGCCGACGCGACACCCACGGCGTCTGAAGCGCCGCGCGCACGACGCACCCGCACCGCCTGAAACCGACGCACCCGCACCGCCTGAAACCGACGCGCCCGCACCGCCTGAAACCGACGCGCCCGCACCGCCTGAAACCGACGTGATCAGGCGGCCTGACGGCTTTCGTGCAACACGACGGTCAGGTCATGCTCCAGATCCCGACGCGCCTCGTGGGCCTCGGCGGGAAGCTCGGCCAGAACCTTGCGCAACAGTTCGATCCCCTCCTGGCTGCGTCCCTGTCGATGCAGCGCCAATCCCAACCCCTTGCTGGCGTAGGGGTCGCCGGGTTGCAGGCCCAACGCCCGACGATTGGCCGCTTCGCACTCCGGCAGGTTGTTGAGCATGAAGTGGGCAAATCCCAGATACCGCCACGCCTCCAGGTGATCGGCTTCGAGTTCCAGCGCCCGATCCAGGGTCATGGCGCCCACCTGATAGGCCCCCTGTCGCACGAATCCCATCCCCACGTCGAGCAGTTCCGGAACCTGGGTGGACTCCATGAGCCGCTTGCGGGTTCGGGTCAACCGCAAACTGTAGGAGCAGTAGGCGTTTCCAGCGTGCAGTCGTCCCTCGACGGTCAGTCGGGTGTTGGGACACCCTCCCAGGCACTGATCGCCGTACTGGCAGATCCGGCAGTTGCCTTCCAGGTGATGCTTGGCCACATGACGATTCCACTTGAACGCCTGGTCGTCGCGCCAAATTTCCGCCAACGGTCGTTGCAGGATGTTTCCCTCGATGAAATGACGGTCGCGAATCGAGGTACACCCCAGGATGTCCCCGTTGTGCAGGATCCCCAGACTGCGACGTCCGGCATTGCAGCCATCCCAGATCGGAAAGGCTTCGGTGCGGTAGACGATGCGCCGGGTTTCCAACTCCTTGAGATGGTAGTACCCCACGCAATCGGCGGGAAACACCCGGATTCCCCCTTCCAGGGTGGTGTCGTGACAAAAATCGATGACCTCATCCACGCTTTCCGGATCCAGCATCAACTCGGGAGCGGCCTGGAAGTTGCCCATCGGCAGACCGATCTGCAACTGCCAGCTTTCCAGATCCAGTTCGGTGAGCAGGCTCTTGAGACCGGGCAGATCGGCCCGGTTGGCCCGGCTGACCGTGGTGATGACGCCGGAGCGTTGTCCTTTTTCCTTCATCAGCCGCAGCCCTTCCACCACCTTCCGGAACGATCCCGGCTGGCGCATGTGGTCGTGATAGGCTTCCAGACCGTCCAGACTCACCGCCAACACCCCGACCCCGCTTTCGATGGCCTTGTCGATCATGGCCGGGGTCAGATACCAACCGTTGGTGATGATGTTGGGTACCACGCCCGCTTTCCGCAACCTCTGGGCGATCTGCCACCAATCCTTGCGCATCAGCGGTTCGCCCCCGGACAGGGTGATCCAGCGCATGCCGAGTTGACCGATGTCGTCGGCCAGTTTGAGCGCCTGCTCGGTGGTGAGTTCATCGGGTAGCGGGGATTCGCATCCGGAACCGCAATGCCGGCAACGCATATTGCAGCCCATGGTGATTTCCCACACGCCGGTAATGGGATGCTCCTCGAAAGAGTTGGCCATGCATGACTCCTGGCTGGGGGTTGATACGGTGGTGGGGCTTCGGGTTGGGGTACGATGGGGACTTTGGGATTGACTCAGCCGTGCGTTCGACCGGACCGCGCACGTCACGGCTGAGGATTCCTCATCAAGCCGGTCAGCTGGTCTGCTTGTCCTTATCACCGAGCGGCACGGCATACAACATGGTGCAATGGCCGATCTGACTGGCCTCACCCCAGGGGGTGCCGTACTTGACCGTGCACTGTTGATGGCTTTGCATCATGGTGGGCGTGCCGGGGTTGGCGACTTTCTCGAGGCTCACCTCCGTCGGGACCGGGTAGCCGTATTTCAAGAGCGGCGGATAGCCGTATTTCAGAAGCGGCGGGTACTGGGTTCCATCCATCGGATAGGCGTAGAGCGGACGGACCTGGGCATCGGTCGTCGGGACCGGATAGCCATAGGCCGGCATCGGATCCATCACCGTGGTGTGGGTGAGCGGCGGCAGGAACTGCCCCTTGCCGATGCTCTCCTCGAGGTCGGCGGAGAGTTGGATGCCCGGCTCGACGAACACCTTGACCTTGCGGACATCCATCGAGGCGTTGGGCTGCCAGGGACGGATCAGTTTGAATTCCAACATGCCGTCACCGGTCTTGAGACCGATGAACGTGAAGGTTTCGACGAGCATCGCGCCGGGCAGGGGCAGACCCACCGGAGCGCAACTCACATCCATCAGCCCCACGCAGGCCGGCATCGAGGTCAACACCCAGGAGTAACCGGTTCCGCTCGTGCAAATCAGCTTCACTTCGCCGGAGCCACCCACATGCGTGCGCATCGGCAACTGAATTTCATTTCCCATATCGATCCCCTATTGTTGAGTAAGTGTGTTGAAGTGACAAAACTTATTCGTTTCGGATCGGTGGAGCATCCGCCGTGGAATCTTTGGGAGGGTTGGTTGTTGGTCTGGTTTCCCAGAGGGCGGATCACGTTTCCGCGTCCGGTCGGATGCGCAACCCGAGAACAACCGATGATGTCATTTTTTTGTTGATAGGCGCCAATTCGTTTTGAAACCCCACACAAGATCCACTTTCATGGATGCTTGCACAGTAAAATCGATTCGTCAAGTTAATATATCCTTTTAAATATTTTTTCTCCACACCCTTCATGGCCGTGTCAGACCCCCTTATCCTGGTTGTTTGTCCTGGTCCACAGCTGTGGATCGCGTCAGAATTGGGCCAAGGAACAGGTGATCCTCTGCAATTTCAATAAATACAGTAATATTCTTGATGTTGTTGATCGTGACACACCACGACCGCGCCGGAAAACCGCGTGATTCCACGATCCGCATCGAACACAAAGCTTCGGACAACGCTCCACGGATCGACTCCGCTGGCGCCTTCCGGATTGACCCTCACAACATCATGGGATTGAACGGGAAGTTGAAACTAAAGCAGCAAAGAGGGGGAGGCGCCGGGATGAGTCCGGCCAGACCGATGAGGCGCACACCCGTGGAGCGGTTGGGCCGATCCGGCCTGGCGAGGCGATCGATCCGGATAACACGACGACTTTCATGCCCGACCCGGCCAGGGGGACCAGCCTGGCCGCGGCCCGAAAAAAACAACCATCACCCATCCCGCGCGGATTCGCTGGCCCGTCGTCTCCGCACCTCATACAGCGCGATTCCGGCGGCGGTCGCGACGTTGAGCGAACCCACCCCGCCGACCATCGGAATCGCCACCACCGTATCGCAGTGCTCGCGGGTCAGGCGTCGCAACCCCCGCCCCTCGCCGCCCAGCACCAGCGCCACCGCTCCGTGCCAGCTCTCGCCAGCCAACATGGTCCCGGCATCTCCATCCAGGCCGATCACCCGCACGCCATACGCCTTGAGTTCACGCATGGCGCGCGCCAAATTGGTGACACGGATCACATCGACCCGCTCGGCGGCCCCCGCCGAGGCCTTGACCGCCACCCCGGACATGGGCGCGCTGCGATCGCGGGGCAGAATGACCGCCTCGACCCCGAACGCCTCGGCGGAGCGGATGATCGCCCCGAGATTGCGCGGATCCTCGATGCCATCGAGCAGCAGGAGCACCGGTTCCGTCACCCCGTCCAGACGGGCCAGAAGGTCGTCCCAGGTCGGTTGCACCCGTGCCCCGACCCGCAGCGCCACCCCTTGATGGGTAGCCCCGCCGGCGAGGCGATCCACCACGACCCGTTCGACGAATTTGGGACGGATCCCCCGTTCGGAGGCCAACCGTTCCACCTCGCGCATGCGGTTGCCGTGGGGTCCGGTGACGATCCACAGCGACTCGACCGGGCGGGCGGGATCGGTCAACACCGCCAGCACCGGATTGAACCCGAACAGCACCTCGGCGTCGGGAGTCACGCTTCGCGTCTCCAGGTGGTCTGCCCGCGTGCATCCTCCAGGATGATGCCGGCCTCGGCCAGCTCGGCGCGGATCCGGTCCGCGGCCTGGAAGTCGCGGTCGAGGCGCGCCTTGGCGCGGGCGGTGATGCGCGCCTCGACCTCGGCATCGCTCAATCCTCCGGCGGTATCGGACTCCTCGGCCAGACTCTTGAAATACAGCTCCGGATCCTCGCCGCACACCCCCAGAATGGTGCCCAATCCGAGCAACAGCGCGGTCTGTTGACGCAAGCGGGTCGGATCGACGCCGCCATCCACCTCGGCGACCGAGCGGTTGACCGCCTTGGCCAGATCATAGAGCACGGCGAGCGCTCGCGGGGTGTTGAGATCGTCGTCCATGGCCTCGCGGAAACGCGGCGCGTGGTCGTCGCCCCCCGTTTCGCCCTCCCAGGCGATCGGGGCTGCCTCGGGCAGCCCACCCAGCGCCGCCTTGGCCCCGCGCAAGGCGACATAGAGCCGGTCGAGTCCGGCGCGGGCCGCGTCGAGCAACTCCAGGGAAAAATCCAGGGGGGCCCGGTAGTGGCTGCCGAGCAGAAACAGCCGGATCGCCTCGCCGCGCCAGGCGGTCAGAAGATCGCGGATAGTACGGAAGTTGTCGAGACTCTTGGACATCTTCTCGCGGTTGCCCTGATCGTCCACCACGTTGACGAAGCCGTTGTGCAGCCAGCAGGTCACCCACGGCTTGCCGGTCGCCCCCTCGGTCTGGGCGATCTCGTTTTCGTGATGGGGAAAGATCAGATCCCGCCCGCCGCCGTGCAGATCGAACGACTCCCCCAGATACTTCACACCCATGGCCGAACACTCGATGTGCCAGCCGGGTCGCCCGTCCCCCCAGGGGGAGGGCCAGTGGGGTTCGCCGGGTTTGGCCCCCTTCCAGAGCACGAAATCCAGTGGATTGGCCTTGCGGCCATCCACCTCGACCCGCGCGCCGGACTCCAGATCCTCCAGATGCTTGCCGGAGAGCCTTCCATAGGCCGGGAAACGGTCCACGGCATAAAAGACATCCCCGCCGCTCTCGTAGGCCAACCCCTTGTCGATCAGGGTCTGGATCATGGCGCGCATCTCGGGCAGATGCTCGGTGGCCTTGGGCTCGATATCCGCCGGATTCACCCCGAGGGCCGACATGTCCTCGTGGAAGGCGGCGATGAAACGGGTGGTCAGGGCCTCGATGGCAATCCCCTCCTCGATGGCACGGCGGATGATCTTGTCGTCGATGTCGGTGAAGTTGCACACATGGGTCACCTTCAACCCCGAAGCGCGCAGATGGCGCACCAGCACGTCGAACGACACCATCACCCGGGCATGGCCGATGTGACAGTAATCATAGGCGGTGATGCCGCACACATAAATGCCCACCCGACCCGCCACGCGCGGGGTGAAGGGTTCCTTTTTGCGACCCAGGGAGTTGTAGAGGGAAAGCGCCATGATGAACACTGCCTTGTTGACGTTGCACTGCAATAGATGATATTTTTTGCCAGTTGTTTGGTCAGAATCCGCTGTTTCAACCCAACTGGAAGAAATCCCATGTCTCTTTTATCGCAACGCATCCAGAACGTAAAGCCCTCTCCCACCCTGATGATCACGGCCAAGGCCAAGGCGCTCCAGGCACAAGGCAAGGATGTGCTCGGTCTCGGCTCCGGCGAACCGGATTTCGACACCCCGTCGCACATCAAAAAAGCCGCGATCCGCGCCCTGCGCGAAGGGTTCACCAAATATACCGCCGTCGAGGGGATCGACGAGCTGATCCAGGCCATCATCGGTCGCTACGCCAAGGACCACGACATGACCGTCACCCCGGACCAGGTGGTGGTCACCGTGGGGGGCAAGCAGGCCTTCTACAACCTGATCCAGGCGACCATCGATCCGGGTGACGAAGTGATCATCCCCGCCCCCTACTGGGTCTCCTATCCGGACATGGTGCTTTTGGCCGATGGCGTGCCGGTGTGCGTGGCCACCCGGGAGGAGAACGGCTTCAAGCTCACCGCCGAGGAACTGGAGGCGGCCATCACCCCGAAAAGCCGTTTCCTGGTGATCAACTCCCCCTCCAACCCGACCGGCTCGGCCTACACCGCCGAGGAACTGCTGGCCATCGGCGCCGTGCTCGAGCGTCATCCGCATGTCTGGGTGATCACCGACGACATCTACGAGAAGATCGTCTACAAGCCGTTCAAGTTCGTCACCATCACCGGGGTCGTGCCATCGCTGCAAAACCGCACGGTGATCTTGAGCGGCGTCTCCAAGGCCTACTCCATGACCGGCTGGCGTATCGGCTATGCGGTCGGACCCAAGGAGGTGATCAAGGCAATGATCAAGATGCAGTCGCAAAGCACCTCGAACGCCACCTCCATCGCCCAGAAGGCCGCCGCCGTCGCCCTGGCCGGCCCGCAAAAGTGCATCAAGCCGATGCTCAAGGCGTTCCGCGAGCGGCGCGATTTCGTCGTGGCCGCCCTGAACGCCATGCCCGGCATCACCTGCCGCACCCCGGAAGGGGCCTTCTACGTCTATCCGAACGTGGCCGGCCTGATGGGCAAGAGCACCGCCGACGGCAAGGTGATCAACGACACCCTGGAGTTCTCGGCCTATCTGCTCGAAGCGGTCGGCGTGGCCGTGGTGCCCGGCTCGGCCTTCGGGTTGGATCCCTACTTCCGCATCTCCTTCGCCACCTCGATGCAGGATCTGGAACAGGCCATGATCCGCATCCGCAAGGTGGCCGAAGAGCTGACCCGTCCGCAAGCCTGACCGGACGCCTCAAACCCGTGAATGCAAAAAAGCCGGATGCTCTCGCATCCGGCTTTTTTGATCACCCCCTTCGCCCGCCGACCTTCCGGTCCGTTCACCAGGCACGCGGCACGAAATCGGCCTCGTTGGCCATGCGCACAGCATCTCCCCGGCCTGCTCGATGACGAACAAACCCTGATGGATGGCGAAACGGCGCACGTTCTCCCCGATCACCATGCCCGCCACCGCGCCGAAGGTCCGACAGTCGTCGTAACGGGGAAAGAAGCTCTTGAACTGCGCCAACCGCTCCAGATGCTCCCGAACGTCCTCCATCGTGAGCTTGCTTTTCACCTCCACCAGCGCCCAAGAGAGGATCCACCCACAGCGTCGGTGACCAGCCATCGCGCCCGCAACCAGTCTGGCAAAAAAACGACGTAACTGGCATGATGGGGGGAGAACCCCCTCACCCCCCGTACCATGGACCTCCCT
>NZ_JBZVFG010000049.1:22312-27746 GCF_058402785.1 Candidatus Magnetaquiglobus sp. | reverse complement strand
TCACCTCCTGCGAGACAGGATATGGATCAAATTATTGAATGTCAACACGCCCTAAAATCAAAAACAAAGTCCCAAAGGCTTTGCCCTTGGATCCCACCAGGGGGATAATCCCCCTGGACCCTTGATAATGAAACCACACATCCCGTGATGGGTGCGGTTTAATGTCTGACAGCTGCAATCCGTGCTTTCTCAAAACCTGACAGCTGCAATCAGTTGCTTTCTCAAGGCTCGCAAAGGCTGTTTAATGTAGTGATAATAATTATAATTGAGCGGGTTGAGACGAAACAAACACTCTGCATTCAGCAGTTTCACCCGCCAATCCGGCATATCGGTCATGTTGACTCTGAAATTCTTCAAGCTCAGGGATTGAGTCAACAGTTTCTCTTCCATTTCGATGTTGTAATGGTGCTTTGCAATCCATTCGTTATACAATTCCGAACCCGGATAGGGGGTTGCATAAAAATACCCACCAGGCAGATTCATCTTTTTGCGCCAGCGTATGCTCTCCAAAGCGGTTTTTCTGGTTTCTCCCGGATAGGCAAAGATGAAAGTAGGATTGATTTCCATGCCAGTCTGTCTGACCAGTTGAATGCTGCGTTCCGCGCGCTCCAGGTTGAGTTTTTTGTTCATGCGCACCAACATTTCGCGGCTGCCGGTTTCCAAACCCACATTCAACTCCCGGCACCCGGCATCCCGCATCGCATGCAACAGGGGCAGATCCGCTTCCGTGATGGAGTCTCCCCTGGCACTGCAACGCCATTCGATCTTGAATTCCTTGATTCTTTGACAGAATTCCATGACCCTTGATTTTTTTTGCATAAACAGCTCATCGATGATGATGATCTTAGACACATTGCGCTGTTCGATCATGTAGCGCACATCTTTCATGATCTCATCCATTTCGATGGTACGATACTTTTCGGTGGGTTGATCCTCCACGCGACAGAAGTGACACTTGAAAGGGCAACCCCGTCCGGTGAGAAGAAAGCCGACCCCTTTGGGAAAATAGTGATCCGAGAGAAAATGCCAGGGAAGGTTTGGCATTCTCTCCAGGGCGGGTATGGTCGCGGCTGGGGGATTGACGATCAGTTGCCCATTCTTTTTATATTGGATTCCGGGTGTATTCTCCCAATTCGGGAGATTGTTGATCAAGGCATCGATGACCGGTTCGCCTTCCTGCTCGCAGAGCATGTCGATTCCCGGAATATACGCCCAGAGGATATGCTTGATGGAGGAGGCGATGCGACCACCCAGGATGGTGGGGATGGTGTTGTGGCGCGCAACCAGATCTTCGAACAGTTGCTTGATATAGGGATAACACGAATGCATGCCACCCGTGGCCAGCAGGTCCGCGTCCGGGTGCTCGCCAATAAGCTGCATCACCCGGTCATGATCGCGCAGGACATCGGCATCGATCCAAACCACTTCCACATGACGCTTCAACAGGACCGAAGAGATGCACAACAATCCAAAGGGAGGACGGAAGGCATTGGGTCCGCGTCCTTGGTTGACAGGATTGATGATAACGACCTTCATGGATACCTCCCTGTCAGATTATGCGAGTCGCTCAACATTCCAACGTAACGATTCAGGACCTACATTTGGCGGGGTCCTGGGGCCATTGGCCCCTGCAAGCGTGGGAATCCTGAATCGTTACAGTCCAACAATCTTTCCGACCGTGCCGTAATCATTTGCCTGCAAACAAGGCAGGATCTGATCCAAGACACTCTGCAAATAGACCGGATGTTTCCGGATATCCAAGTAGAAATATTGGATGATGGCATGAAGCAATTGATCCAGGCGTGGGTCAACACAATAGCAGGTCTGACAGGCTGAAGGCATCCGATCGAAATCCCCGGTCAGATGGGCCTGTCTCCAGGACTGGATCAGCGGACTGTTGAACAGCTTTTCCAATGAATCTTCACCGATTTTGCCAAAAACGTTATCGGCATTGTAATCCCGACAACAGCAGGTCAAAACTCCTTCCTTGAGGGTATAGATGCTGTTCCACAACATGTCACACGGCGTTGCGGATCTGGCCTGCATGGGAAAGCAGCTTTTGGTGTTGAAATACACGTTGTCCGGACTCAGCGAAGAGATGTGATGAAACGTGAATTTCTCAGGCTGGGTGACATAGGAAAACATCATTGGAATGAATGCGATCTCATGGTAATTATCCATGGAGACCACCGCATTGATGCCAATCGGATAGGGATTTTCGGCTTGATTGTTCCTGGTGACGAATTGGATCAAATTTTCATGCAGACTCTTCAAATTCCCGCCTACTCGGATCTTCGCGTAGGTTTCCGGGTTCACGGCATCGATGGAGAAGCGCATGGAACGTATGACATCCCGGTATTCGAACAGCAGATCCAGGTGGCGTTCCAGAAGCAGTCCATTTGTGGACAGGGCATTCACGGGAAGTTTGTATTTGCGCAGAATCGTCAGATAATCGCGCAGTTTTTTGTTCATCAGCGGATCGCCGATGGTATGCAGATTGGTGCGGGTGATCCCAGCCGCGACGCTGGCTTTGACCGTCTCTTCAAAGAGATCCAGATTCATCAACCCCTTCTGACGCGTGGACAGGGCCGTCTGACACATGCTGCAATTGAGGTTGCAGGAGTCATTGATCTCGATTTCTCCCATTTTCTTGGGAAGAGTGGAGATTGTTTGGTGGTTTTGGAACGACCCTTTGTGATACGCATCCGCGGAAACGGTTTCGAGGGAGTGCAACAGTTTTTTGATTTGGTTCAACCCATTCACTTCTGGTTTCCGCTTTTCAGAAGAGGTGCCGGAGAAGAGCCGCCGCAGATTGGCTTGCAAATGGTCGATAACTGATTTCATGGCACTTTTTTTGGTTGAACCGGACTTGATGGATGGCGATGTCAAGAATATGGCAAATCGAATTCATTTTCAATAAGGATCTTCCGAAATGCGATGTCCATCCAGATTGTTGATCATCTGTTTGATTGTCGGAAGATTATACCCTTTCCTGTTTCATGTTTCGCTGCTCGTCGGGGTAGCATGGTTCCAAGGCTTGCCATGAGGAGGCCAATTCGACAAAAACGTTTTCATTGGAAATGATGCTTTGTTGGGAATGGGGTATGATCTGTAAATTGGCCAATTGGGTAATGCGGCCAATCATCTCTACCTTGCCCTTTTTGAATACGGATGCACGGAATGTATAATGCCCTGGTAACAAGGATAAATGGGGAATTCTTGCCTCCAGGGTATGTCGTCCGCGCAGGAAAGAGGGCCGCTCCCCGTGATCGGCACTTTGGGTGATGATCGCGGCAATGACTTGTCGGGCTGGCGCTTCGATCATGAAGAAAAAAATCGGCGCCTCAAGATCGACCTTGGCTTCGAACGTCATGCGCAAAATCAACGGCGCACAGGATTCAAGCTGTTGTATCGCTTCGCCGGCGTCATTGTGCAACGAGACCTGTTCAACCCACAGGGTCTGTTCCGTGCCAGGATGGTGAAGATACTGGGCCCCTTTGACCTGCGGCGTGCAGGCCGCGACATAGCGGGTAATGATTTCCCGTGTCGGGCCATCGGCGACGCATTGACCGCTCTTGAAAAAGATGGCTCTGGTGCAGAGACGGTCCACTTGATCGAGATTGTGGGAAATGAAGATGATCGCCATGCCGGATTGGGCGAGCTGCTGCATGCGCGCCATGGCCTTGTTGCGAAAGATCATGTCCCCCACGGCCAGAATTTCATCCACCAGCAGGATATCCGGATTCATGTGGATGGCCACGGCAAATCCCAGGCGCGCCCGCATCCCGGAACTGTAGGATTGCACCGGCGAGTCGATGAACTCCCCGATATCGGCAAACTCGATGATCTGATCCAACCGATGATGGATCTCGCTCTTGGACATGCCAAGAATGGCGGCATTCACGAAAATGTTCTCCCGACCGCTTAAGATCGGACTGAAACCGGCGCCCAGCTGAATCAGGGCGCCGATTCTGCCACGCAGGTGGATCTGCCCTTGATCCGGAAGAATCAATCCGTTGATCAGGCGCAACAGGGTGGTTTTGCCCGCCCCGTTGGGTCCGATGATGCCGACGATCTCCCCGCGCTTGAGGGAAAAGGAGACATCCTGGATGGCCCAGAACTCATCGGTGCGCAACCGATGCTCTCGGGCTTGGCCACGAACCGCGCGCATCATGTCCGTGATGCCGTAATGCAAGGAGCGTCTCAAATCGCGGCAGAATTTCTTGGAGACGTTCTCCACCCGAACCAGTTCATCGTTCACGGAATCGGTTCCTCAGGCGCCCAATCTTTCCAGGACGACCGGTATGGTGATGTGATAAAAAATCAGCGCGATCATCAACAGCAACAACGCGCCACCACTGGCCATTCCATAGGCGAACGGATCGCTCATCACCCCCTTGGCCATCCAATCCCGACACCCCTGCAACAACGGAACAACCGGATTGAGCGTCATCAACAAGGACCACGGCCACTCCTGTGGGGCCGGATAGGCAATGGGGGTCACCAGAAAGCCAATGCGCAACAGCACGTTGGTTCCCTCGCCGACATCCTTGTAAAGAATGCCGAGAGGCACCAGAAGAATGCCAATGGCGGTACCGAAAACGATCAGTGGCAGAATCAGAAGTGGAACGAGCAGGATGGATGATGAAATGCCATGGAAAAAGGCCAGCAGCATTCCGGTCAATACCAGTTGCATGGCCATGAGAAAAAGAACCTGAACCAGACCGGACAAAATCGGCGCTTCCCGATACATGTTGATCTTGATCATGATGGGAACGAACGAATTGAACGATTTCAAGGGGGTGGTGATGCTTTCCGAAAAGATTTGCCAGAGCATGGTTCCAAGCATGACATAGATCGGGTAGGGAATATCGGTGGTTTCAATATTTAATATTTTCTTGTGCAGCAGCAATGCGAAAATCAAAGTTGATAATAAAGGGGTGATCAGGATCCAGAGAAGGCCAAATCTGGATTGTCTGTAACGTTGCTTGGTTTCACGAACAATCAACAGCCATGCCAATTCACGCGATTTCCAAAAATTGCGCAACACCGAACGCAGGATCGCGACAGGATGGATGACGTTGGAATCGGATGTGTAGAGGGTCTCTTCCAAAGGATCAATCCCAGGATGATCGGACATGGGTGGTGGATCTCGTTTGAGGTTTGGTGGGGCTGTGGCCGCATGCTGCTGGGTTGGAAGCGGGCGGGATCGTCATGCGGCCATATTCATGTGTCATGGTCAGGCGTGTCGGGGAAGCGTGGGAAATGGTGGATGATTGTCCTGGCCATGGACAATCCACGATCATTCCCGAGACCCTTCCATCTTTACAATCTTTAATCCACATCCTTCTTCCCGGTCAAGGAGTCATCAACCTTCATATCTCCCGACCGTGGAACGCCCGAAAGGGAATCCCACGGTGAAGATTTGTGAAGT
>NZ_JBZVFG010000049.1:0-22212 GCF_058402785.1 Candidatus Magnetaquiglobus sp. | reverse complement strand
GAGGGGTGAGGGGTGAGGGGTGAGGGGTGAGGGGTGAGGGGTGAGGGGTGAGGGGTGAGGGGGGGTGAGGGGTGAACAGCCAAAGGCAAGGCCAGAGTGGAAATCCTCCGTGCATTTGCGCTATGATGGATCCGTCCGTCCACATCGAAACAGAGTCATCCACGCCATGTCCGATTTCGCCGCTTCCACCCCATCCCCCCGGATTCTTGCCGTGATTCAGGCCAGAAGTGGCTCCAAGGGGATTCCCGACAAGAACATCCGTCCCATTCTGGGACATCCGTTGATGGCCTATTCGATTCGGGCCGGGCTGGATGCCAGACTGGTCACGGATGTGGTGGTCTCCACCGACAGCGAACGCTATGCCGCGATCGCCCGGCGTTACGGGGCGACAACCCCCTTCTTGCGTCCCGCCGAACTCTCCGGCGATCTGATCGCCTCGGCCCCCTCGTTGCGTTACGCGGTCCTGGAGACCGAACGGATCCTCGGCGTGCGTTACGACTATGTGGTGGAGCTGCCCTGCGTCTCGCCGCTGCGGGATGGACGCGACGTGGATGGCGCCCTGCAAAAACTGATCTCAACCGGCGCCGATTCGGTGATCAGCATGGTGGATACCGGTGAAAAACATCCGATCCGCCTGAAACGAATCGTGGATGACCAGATCGTCGATTTCACCCGGGAGTATCCCGAACCGGCCATCGGCTCGCGGCGTCAGGATCTCAAGCCCCCATCCTACATCCGCAACGGCGCCATCTACGCCATGACACGACGTGCCATCGTCGAGCTGGAGAGCCGGCACGGCGCCGACAGCCGACCCTATCTCATGGAACCGGAACGGTCGATCAACATCGATGAACGGCTCGATTTCACCCTGGCCGAATGTCTGATGCGTCACGGTTTCTGCGACAATCGCCCGGTCCCGGTCGAAAAGTCCTGCGTGGAACGGTTGATCCAGGGGGGACGGCCCGTGGTGCTGGTGACCACGCCGATTCACTTTCTGCCCGAGATTCGCGCCGAGCTGAGTGAATTCGCCGATTGCATCCTGGCCCACGGCGCCAGTCGCGATCAGGTGGCGGAACTGCTCGGCGAGGTGGATGGCTGGATCTGCTCTCCATGCCCCACCTACACCATCGATGCCGCGCTGCTGGAACGCTCCGGGGGTCGTCTGCGCATCCTGGCCACCCCCTCCACCGGTTCCAATCACATCGACCGGCTCTGGTGCGCCGCCCGCGACCTGCCGGTCTCGTGCCTCAAGGACAGCGATTTCGTCCACACCATCAAGGCCTCCTCGGAGTTCACCTGGGCCCTGATCATGGCCACGGTGCGCAAACTCCCCCAGGCCGCCGAACGGGTCCGGCAGGGCTACTGGCGCGACATCGAGGATGAACTGCGCGCCGTGGAGTTCCAGGAACGCACCCTGGGCATCATCGGATTCGGTCGCATCGGCGGCAACATCGCCCGTTATGCCCAACCCTTCGGCATGCGGGTCGTGGCCTTCGATCCTTACAAAACCATCACCGACCCCGGCGTGGAACAACTCGACTCCCACGCCGCGGTGCTGGCCGTGGCCGACATCGTGTTGATCGCGGTCCACCTGGACGCCTCCACCACCGGCATGGTCGATGATTCCTGGTTTGCCGCCATGCGCCCTGGCGCGATCTTCATCAACGTCTCACGCGGCGAGATCGTCGATGAGTCCGCGCTGCTCGCCAGCCTGGAATCCGGCCATCTGGCCGCCGCCGGACTGGATGTGATCTCGGATGAGTTCCTCTCCGACAAACGTCGCCATCCCCTGATCCGGTATGCCGCCACCCATGACCATCTGCTCATCACTCCGCACATCGCCGGTCTGACGCGGGATTCGGAACTCAAGGCGGCCCGATTCGCCCTCGCCGCGGTGCGGGAGCGGCTGTTGGCCGATCAACAGGCCAGGCCATGAGCAAGGAACTCTCCTATCTCCCCGACATCTCGGTGATCGTCGCCTGTTACAACCAGGGCGACTGGGTGGAACGGTGCGTGCGCAGCATCAGCCATCAGGAGGGGTTGACCCTGGGGGCTTTCGAAATCCTGGTGGTCGATGACGGCAGCCCGGACCATACCCGCGAGGTGCTGGCCAATCTGTCGGTCTTGAAAAATCTGCGCGTGTTGGTTCATGAAACCAACCTGGGATTGCCCGTGGCCTTGAACAACGCCATCCGCCAGGCCAGGGGACGTTATGTGATCCGCGTCGATGCCGACGATTATCTCAACCGAAGTTGTCTACAGATCATGAAGCTCTTTCTGGATGTCAACCGCCAGTACCAGGCCGTGGCCATCGATTACGTGAAGGTGGACCATCTGGAGAACACCCTGGGTCGCTTCAACTGCATGGAAGATCCGATCGCCTGCGGCATCATGTTCCGCAAGGAGTGTCTGTTTGACGTCGGGTTGTACGATCCGGAGTTCAAGATGCGCGAGGGACACGAATTGCGGCTCCGGTTCGAGGCCAGATACCGCATCGGGCGGCTGGAGTTTCCGTTCTACAAATACCGCCATCACGCCGCCAACCGCACCCTCAACCACGCGGATGTGGCCATTTATGATGAAAAATTGCGTGAATTGGCGCAAAAGGACGGGGAGACCGTCTGACTGTCTGCCGTTCTCCTTGACCGTCTGACTGTCCGTCACTCGCCCTTGTGATGGTCGATGTGGCCTTTTTCAGACCCCCTGCCGCAAATAACGCCGCATGCCGCGCCCCAGGGTGACCATGCGTGCGAATTCGTCGGGGGTGGCGCTCAGGACATGATCGCGGATGGTGGTATCGGATTTGTCCAGGGTGAAATGTTTTTCGATGATCCGGGCTCCGCGCGCGATGGCCAGAAGCGGCACCTCGATGCCCAGCGAATGGTCGCTGTAGCCCGCGTAGGGGGAACCATCGAACGATTTGGGCAGAGCGGTCAGATCCCAGGCCTGGGCCGGATAACTGGAGCGGCACCAGAGATAGGAGACATTCTCCGGCTCTCCGAACGGCAGCCCCTCCCCCTGCCACATGCCCAGCGACACGATCACCGGCAGGCCGGTGGCGACGATCCCGCGCACCAGATCCGGATGGTCGTTGACCGTGCGCGAGGCGATCTTGATCCGTTTGGGTTGAAACGGTCGCAGCATCTCCCAGGCATCGGGACGGATCACCGAGAACAGCAGCTCGATTTGATAAAATTCCGCGATGCGATAGAGCTGGGCAATGATCTCCGGGGTCAGGCGGTTGATCTCCCCCTCGCCATCCCGCCAGCCGAGCTGCATCTTGGCCACATCCGCTCCGGCCAGTTTGGCCTGACGAATCAACTCCCCGGCCAGGGCGAAGTGGCCGTTGTGGTTCATGCCGATTTCCGCGATGAACATCATGATGGGGTATCCTTGCAAAAAAAATCGGTTTCGTGTCCATGGGTTCGTTTGAACGCCCGCTTTGGCGGGGTGCCTTGCCAGCGAGTCGGGCCGGCTTCATCTTAGGCGCGGCGGTGCGATCGGTAAAGATTTTTCCCATCCCGGCTTCCAGTGACTAACGGAAACCAGGACATTGACCACCCCTGGACCATGCGTTAGAGTCCTTTTCCAATCCCTCGATCACGGCAGTCCATGGTCGGGGGGTGAGGGGGGTTCTCCCCCCATCCTGTCAAGATTGCGATCACCAGCCGATAAGCGAGGCAAGGAACATGATCATTCTCGGGATCCACGACGGACACGGCGCAAGCGCGGCTCTTCTGGTGGATGGCAAGCTGGTGGCGGCCATGAGCGAGGATCGACCCATCCGTCAGACCACCCGCTCCGGCTTTCCGTTTCACGCGGTGGAGGGTGTGTTGCGACTGGCGGGAATCACCATGGCCCAGGTCGACCGCATCGCCCTGGCCACGCGTCGGCTGCCGCCGAAATATTTTTTCATTCCACGGGAGAATTTCTCCATCGCCGACTTCTGGCGCGAGCAGACCCACTATTGGAAACCGCGTCTGGAGGGAACCGGCAAGCCTGTTTATACCGAGGTGTTCGCCCATCGGGAAGACCCTTCCCGACGCATCTACGATGAGAGCCTGATCGCCCACGAGGATGACGCCGAAGGGATGCTCAAGGCGCGCCTGAAGCATCTGCAAGCCTACAGCGGTCTGCCCGTCGAGCGGATCAGCGTCCACGACCATCACACCTGTCACGCCTGGTATGGTTATCTGGTCCAATCCGCGCGTCGCGATGATACGCTGGTCTTCACCACGGATGGCGGCGGGGATGGTTGCAACGGCACGGTGTGGGAGGCGCGCGCGCGCGGTCCTCTGCGGGAGCTGCATCGCGACAGCCGTTGCAACATCGGTCGCATCTACCGGTACGCCACCCTGCTTTTGGGCATGAAACAGTTCGAACACGCCTTCAAGACCATGGGATTGGCACCCTATGCCAACGAGAAGTACGGTCGTCTGGCCTATGAAGTCTATGCCTCGACCCTGCGAAACGATGGTCTGGGCTTCTCCTATGCCACCGAACCGACGGATCACTTCTTCTGGTTCAAGGAGCGTCTCGAAGGGATCCGTTTCGACGGCATCGCCTGGGGGGTGCAGAAACGAACCGAGGAGTTGCTGGCCGAGTGGGTACGCAACGGCGTGACGGCCACCGGCATCGCGGATGTGGTGTTGACCGGCGGCGTGGCCATGAACATCAAGGCCAACAAGGTGATCTGGGAACTGCCGGAGGTGACCTCCCTGTTCGTGCCGCCCGGTTCCGGAGACGAATCGATCTCCGTTGGTGCGGCCCTGATCGCCGCCACCTCCCATCCGACGGTGGAGGCGGAGCGGGTGGAGGCGATCGCCCCGTTTGATACCCCCTATCTGGGGGCATCGTTCTCGGATGCCGAGGCGGAACGGGCCATTGCTGCGGGTGGCATTCCCTCGGGTTGTCAGGTGCGTCGCGCCGAGGCGGGCGACGTGGCTGACATCCTGGCCCGAGGCGAGGTGGTGGCCCGTTGCGCCGGACGCTGGGAGTTCGGACCCCGCGCCCTGGGCAACCGTTCGATCCTGGCCAATCCGCGCGATTCGGGCGTGGTGCGCGAGATCAACGAGATGATCAAGCAGCGCGATTTCTGGATGCCGTTCGCATCCAGCATTCTGGCCGAACGGTCTGATGACTATTTTGTCAATCCCAAGCGTCTCGATGCCCGTTACATGACCCTGGCCTTCGATTCCACACCGCTGGGCCGCGAAGAGATGATCAGCGGTCTGCACCCGTATGATTTCACCTCGCGGCCCCATGTGGTGTTTCCGGAGGTCAATCCCGGCTACCATGCGTTGATTTCGGCCTTCGAGGCGCGTACCGGCATCGGTGCGCTGTTGAACACCTCCTTCAATCTGCACGGTGAACCCATGGTGGCCGGACCCGAGGATGCGGTGAGCACCTTCGTTCGTTCCGGCTTGCGGCATGTCTGGATCGGTTCGTGGCTGGTGAGCAAGCCATGATCCGGTTGGTTGAGAGCATAAACAATCATGACCATTGAACAGCGTCAACAGGTGGAACGGGAGGTTCTGCGGGTCTACCAGCAGGAAAACCCGTCGGTCCGTTTTCTGGAGTCGGATGCGCGGTTGGCCGAAGAGGAGCGGCGGCGGATCCTGCTGTTTCGGGACTACCTGAAACTGCCCCCCCAACTGTTTCGCGGTGCCCGCATGCTCGATCTGGGATGTGGAACCGGGGAGCATGCCATCTTCTACAGCCGTTGGGGCGCGGATCTGACCCTGGTGGAGATGAATTCCCTGGCCCTGGAACGGGCCCGCGCCATCTTCAAAAAGCGCGCACCTTCCGAGGCGCGCTATCGTTTCGTGGAGCAGTCGCTGTTCGACTTCGATCCCGGCGCGGAGCGCTTCGATATCGTAAGCTGCGAAGGGGTGTTGCATCACACCGCCGCCAAGGAGGAGGGGTTCGCGCGCCTGGCCTCCTGTCTGAAGCCGGGTGGTTTTTTGTTGTTGGCGATCTGCACCCGCGCCGGGATGTTCCAGCGCAATCTCCAGCGGTTGATCATCCAGGCCCTGGCTCGGGACGAAGCGGAGATCCCGGCCATGGCCGAACGGCTGTTCAAGGAGAATATCGATCGGGCAGAGCGGTTCGGAAGACGCAGCCGCGCCGCGATCATTCACGATACCTATGTCAATCCCAAAATCGATTGTCCCGGCAGTGGCGAGGTGTTGACCTGGTTCTCCCGGAGCGGTGTGCGGCTCTATTCGGCCTGGCCTCCGTTCATGCCGTCCCGACTGGTGGATCCCCCCATCAAGGGGGTGATGCACGATCTGGCCAATGATCCCGGAGTGGCGGGCGCGGCTGAACTGCATTGGATGGCGCATCGGGAAGATGATGTCCATTTGGGGCGGATCTGGTTGGAGCGTTCACGCTCCTTGAGCCGTTTGATCGATACCCTGGTTGCCCAGGTTGGCGATGTGACCTCCGCACGGCGCGTGGACCCGAAGGCATTGGCCGGAGCCGCCGAGGGGTTGCTGGCCGGGGTTCGGGCCGGATTGGACCGTTTTCCCGAGGAGGAAGAGGGCGCGGAAGGGTTGTTGCGGGAGGTCGAAGAGCTGTTTCGGATCCTGGCCACCGGTGAGGTGGAGCGCGTGGAGGCGTTTCTAGGCCAGACGCGCGCTCTGTTTCGTGGCGCCAACGGCGTGGGTTTGAACTTTTTCGTGGGCTATCGCGAAGGACCGGCTCCCCACGGTCTGTTGTCCACCCAGGATGCAACGGACGTGGCGTGAGGAGATATTCCCCCATCCAGCCAAGTTTCGCGTGGGGTAACTATTCAGCACCCCCCACGATTGCGGGGGACGGGGGGCCGCGAGGGCCCCGGCTTAAGTGCGGAAACGGAATCTCCGAGGTTTGGCTTTGACTTTTTAAACCGCGTCTATTTTGAGATGCGTCGTTTCACGCAAGGCCACAGTGCAAAAGACGAGCTTCGTTTCCAAACTGGCATGATGGGGGGAGAACCCCCTCACCCCCCAACCGTGGACCTCCCTTACGGGAGTTCCACGGTAAACTGGCATGATGGGGGGAGAACCCCCTCACCCCCCAACCGTGGACCTCCCTTACGGGAGTTCCACGGTAAACTGGCATGATGGGGGGAGAACCCCCTCACCCCCCAACCGTGGACCTCCCTTACGGGAGTTCCACGGTAAACTGGCATGATGGGGGGAGAACCCCCTCACCCAACGAAGCTCGCGAAGGCTGCGCGCGGCGCATTTTTCGCAAAAGACGCGAAAAATGCTTCTTTGAGAAGAACGCGCTCAAGTCAAAAACTAAAGTCCAAAGGGCTTTGCCCTTGGATCCCACCAGGGGGATAATCCCCCCTGGACCCTTGATCATGGAACGACGCATCCCGTGATGGGGGATGGCGATTCAATGCATCCGATCCGAATCACAACGCATCCGCGGGGGGAACCACGGTGAAACCGAACAGTTTCCACATCTGCATGCCGCCCCGGTAGTAGAGGATCTTGTCTGCCGGAAATCCGAGTTCGAGCAATCCGCGGATGGCGGCGTGGGACTGTCCGCACCAGGGACCGTTGCACCAGATCGCCACTCTCTTGACCTTGGAGAAATCCAGGGCGCCCGAATCCTTGAGCAACACCCCAAGTGGCTTGAGAACCCGTTCGATCTCCATGGGGTTGGCGCCCATCGATGGGGAGATATCCGAGTAGGGGATGTTGATCGAACCGGGAATCACCCCTTGGGCATTCCAATCCGGGGTTCGAGCATCGATCAGAACACCGGTATCGTTGTTGATCTCTTGTCTCATGAAATCAATCAACTCCAGCTCTTCGATGGTCTTGACCCCTGGCGCCGCCTCCATGGGCTGGATGCAGAACGGCGGACAGTTGCGGGCGATCTTGGCGAAATCGGGTTCGATCACCGCGCGGGTATCTTGATTGCGCATGACCGTAACCTGTTGGTTGCCGTGCTTGACGGTGAATTTCTCCAGATCCTTGGTGATGTTGACCGGTTGAGCCGACGTGGTGCCAATCGGCAGCAGCCAGGAGAACAGCAGGAGCACGAACGAGAGTTTCCAAACGCGCGAGGGATTCATGAGAAGGTTCCTTTCGTTGCGGAGAGTTCGGAGTTGCTTCGGTCGCATGTCCGACAACGGACACGATTAAATAAATGGATGGTAACATCAATTGAGTTGAATGCAATTAAAAAAAGATAAAATTTCGACTCTCTCGGCTGTTGTGAAACGGTTCTTCCTTCCTTGTCGAATCCATTCATGATAGAGTGAAGATTCGTGTTAATCAATTGTTTTACTTAAAAATTTTGCATCAGGAAACCGCGAATGCCCAAGGAAGATTTTGCAAAAACAAGCCCTTGTCCGTCAACGGGCATCGATCTGCAACCCGCCTCGCTGGCCATCTGGGACAGCAAGTATCGTCTCAAGACCTCCAGCGGCGAACCGGTCGATCAAAATCTGGAGGATACCTGGAAACGGGTGGCCGCCACCCTGGCGGCGGTGGAGTCCGAGGAGAAGCGTGCCGATTGGGAGCGTCGTTTTCTCGATGCCCTGCGTCAGGGGGCGATTCCCGGTGGCCGCATCGTCTCGAATGCCGGTGCCGGCGACCACAAACCAGCCACCAGCACCATCAACTGCACGGTCTCCGGCATTGTGGGGGACTCCATGGTCGAGATCCTCGACATGGTGCGCGAGGCGGGTCTCACCCTGAAAGCCGGCTGCGGCATCGGTTACGAATTTTCCACGTTGCGTCCGCGCGGGGCCTATGTGGCGGGTGCCGGTTCCAGCACCTCCGGCCCGTTGTCGTTCATGGACATCTTCGACGCCATGTGCAAGACCATCTCTTCCGCCGGCGGACGCCGGGGGGCGCAGATGGCCACCTTCGACATCTCCCATCCCGACGTGTTGGATTTCATCCGCGCCAAGCGCGAGGATGGTCGTTTGCGTCAGTTCAACCTGTCGTGTCTGATCACCACCCCTTTCATCGAGGCGGTCAAGGAGGATCGCGAGTGGGATCTGGTCTTTCCGGCCAACGCCCGTGAATTGCAGGACCCTTCCATCGAGCTGGTCTACCGTCCCTGGCCGGTGATCACCGCCCCCTATCGCCTCAACGACCGTGGCGAGGTGGCCTGTCGGGTCTATCGTCGGCTGCCGGCGCGGCGGTTGTGGGATCTGATCATGACCTCCACCTATGATTATGCCGAACCGGGGTTCATCCTCATCGACAAGGTGAACGAGATGAACAACAACTGGTTCTGCGAAGAGATCCGTTCCACCAATCCGTGCGGGGAGCAGCCCTTGCCGCCGCATGGGGCCTGTCTGCTGGGTTCCATCGACCTGACCCGTTTCGTGCGTGATCCGTTCACCCCTCGGACCGCCTTCGATTGGGAGCGGTTTCGCGAGGTGGTGCGGGTGTTCACCCGCATGCTCGACAACGTGGTGGAGATCCACGGTCTGCCGTTGGCCCCGCAGGCCGCCGAGATCGCCCGCAAGCGGCGTCACGGCATGGGGTTCATGGGGTTGGGTTCGACCATCGTCATGCTCAACATGACCTATGGCGATGCCGCTTCGGTCCGTTTCACCGAGGCTGTCTCCCGTGAGATGGCGATCATCGGTTTCGAATGTGGGGTCGAGCTGGCTTTGGAAAAAGGGCCGGCGCCGATCATGGCGGAGTTGTTCACCGTGGATGCCGCCATGTTGGCCAAGCGTCCCGAGATGGCCGCCGATGGCATTCGTATCGGCGATCAGGTGCCCGGCAAGGTGTTGTTGGCCCGTTACAGTCGTTATCTGGCGCAGTTTCCCGCGGTTTTGCGGGAGCGGATCGCCGAGCACGGCTGTCGGTTCACCCATCACACCTCGATCGCGCCCACCGGCACCATTGCCCTGTCGTTGGGCAACAACTGTTCCAACGGCATCGAGCCGAGTTTTTCGCACAAGTATTCGCGCAACGTGATCGTGGCCGGGCGCAAGACCAAGGAGAAGGTGGATGTCTACTCTTACGAGCTGCTGGCCTATCGTGTTCTGATCAATCCCAAGGCCGATCCCTTCGCCACGGACGAGTCTGCCCGTTTGCCGGCCAATTTTCAGGATGCCAGCTCCATTGCTCCCGAAGATCATGTGGAGATTCAGGCCGCGGCGCAGAAGTGGATCGATTCTTCGATCTCCAAGACCATCAACGTGCCGACCGATTTCCCGTATGACCGGTTCAAGGAGATCTATCTCAAGGCTTACGAGAGTGGTTTGAAGGGGTGTACCACGTTCCGGTTCAATCCCGAGGCGTTTCAGGGGGTGTTGGTGAAAAATCAGGATTTGGCCAGCACCACCTATCGGTTCGTGTTGGAGAGTGGGGAGAGTGTGGAGTTGCGTGGCGATGAAGAGGTGGAGTATGACGGGGAGATCCACACCGCCGCCAATCTGTATGATGCGTTGAAGGAAGGATATTACGGGAAGTTGTGATGTCCGAGAAAGGGTGACAACGTTCGCGGGGATCGGGGCCGAAACGTTCGCCGGGGACCGGGGGCCGAAGGTCCCCGGCGGAGGTTCGGAGGCAGAGCCTCCGAGGTTTTGGTTTTCGCGCGCTTTCCACGATAAACGATTTTTGCGAAAAATCGCGCAGCGCGCGGGTCTCATGTGCCCCCTCCGTTGCCCGCCAGGGCATAAGGAGGGGACGAATTGCATGTCGGCATCTAAGCCGCTTTCGGCGGCCTGTTGGAGGCAAGGCGAAGATGGATCGTTTTGCGTCGTTTGCAAAACGATCCATCTTCCAAGGCTGGCGCGAAAATTTTTCACAAAAACGTGAAAAATTTTTTCTTGTAAGACGCGCCTAAAAGAAAAAGGATAAAGGCAAAGACAGAAAAGACGAAAAAATCAAAAACCAAGTCCCAAGGGCTTCGCCCTTGGATCCCACCAGGGGCCATTGGCCCCTGGACCCCATCAATTTTCGCTCAAAACGGGATATCGTCGCTGAAACTCGGGGGCTGGGCGAAATCATCCAACGGCGGATGACTGGCACCGCCACCACTCCCGCCGCCACCACTCCCGCGACCTCCCGCCGCCGCCGGGGCCGGACGGTGATACTCGGTCGAACCATAATCCTGCCCGCCCGCACCACCACCATAACCAGCCCCACCACCCTGCGGTCCCATGCCTGCGGGACGGGAATCCAACATCATCATCTGACCGTTGTAAGGCTGCAACACCACCTCGGTGGAGTAACGCTCCTGATTCTGATTGTCCGTCCACTTGCGGGTCTGCAACTGACCCTCGATGTAAACCTTGGACCCCTTGCGCAGATACTGCTGGGCGATCTCGGCCAACTTGCCGAAAATGACCACCCGATGCCACTCGGTCCGCTCCTGCATCTGCCCCTGCTGATCCTTCCAGGATTCGGAAGTGGCAATGCGCAGATTGGCGATAGGACGCCCGTCCTGGGTGAAACGCACCTCCGGATCCGAACCCAGATTGCCGATCAACTGCACTTTGTTCAATGATCTGGACATCCGCCAAGACTCCCATGCCTTCGAGAAATTTCGCCGTGTATTGTTAAGCGCCTTCGTGGCACAATAGAAAAAAACAGCCGGTTTTGCAAGCATCCCACACCGGCCATGGCCCTTTCATCGAGAACACTTCGCCATGCACCACCCCAAGCCGCTGATCGCCTTTCTGATCTGGATCCTCTCGGCCTGCATCGCCCCGCTCCACGCCGAACCGACCCCGCCGCCACCCGATGCCGGCGAAACCATCCCGATGCGCCTGGCGGCCATCCACAAGGGGGATGTGGTCTATGTGCAGGCGCTCTCCCAATTCGCCAAGACGGTCGAAGAGGGCTCGGAGAAAAAAATCCGTCCGGAACTGCTCACCAACGGCAAGAAAGGAGCCGAGGAGACCGCGTTGCAGGAACTCCTCGCCGGAAATCTGGAAGGGGGATTCTTCTCGCCCCTCACCCTGGCACGCCAGGTGGCCCCGTTCCGCGCGCTGGCCACGCCACGCCTCTTCACCCGCCCGGAACAGGTGCGCGGCTTGACCGGATCCGCTCTGGACACCGCCTTGCGCGAGGCGGCGAAAGGCAAAAATCTCCTGGTGGTCGGCTATGGCTCGTACGGATTTTATGGGGTGCTGAACTTTCGCGCCGCAGCCAGCGGAACGGCCACCTGGAACGGTCTGCCGACACGGGTGCCCAACGATCCGTGGATGATCGAACTCCACCAGGCGCTCGGTCTGCAACCCTCCTCCATGCCGGCCTCCGACCTCACCGAGGCGATCAGCTCCGGCTGGGTCCAGGGGATCGCCGCCACCCCGGAGATGCTCAACCGCACCGCCTTCGCCAATGCCAACGCCAAGGCGTTTCACCAAACCCGCCACCTGCACGGCTGGATGGTGCTGGTGGTTCACCTGGAGTGGTTCAACAAACTCCCCCAGACGCTGCAAGAGGGGATCACCCACGCCGCCTCCACGGTTTTGCCACGGGTCATGGAACAGGCCTTCTCCCAGGAGAAGAAAATTCTGGATAAGTGGTCCGCCGAATACCACGTCGCCACCCCGATCCCAACCGAGCAGGAACTGACCTCCGATGCCCTCAAGGCCCTGAGCCAGAAAACGATTCAAGCGTGCGAAACGCAGCTCAATCAACCCGGCGTGGTGGCCAAGGCCGCATCGTTCAATCAGGGACCGCCAGCACCGGCCAAACGGGAGTCGTCCGGCAAAAAGGAGGGCGATCCGGCCAAAAACAAAAAAACCACGCCCCCAAAAACCAATCCGCAACCAACCTCCGGCTCCGAACCGGCCAGCAAGGCAACACCCAAACCATGAACCTCCTGGAAATCGCCACGCTGATCGGCGCCTATCTGCTGGGCGCGGTCCCGTTCGGCCTGATCGTGGCCCGCCTGGCCGGGGTCGGCGACATCCGCGCCCAAGGCAGCGGCAACATCGGCGCCACCAACGTGCTGCGGGTCGCGGGTCGCAAGGCCGGCGCCATCGCCCTGCTGCTCGACATCGGCAAGGGGACCCTGGCGGTCGGAATCGCCATCGGGCTGCATGGCGTCGAGGCCCCGATCACCGCCGCCACGGTGGTATGTACCTTCCTGGGCCATCTGTATCCGGTCTACCTGGGCTTCAAGGGTGGCAAGGGGGTGGCGGTGGCCCTCGGCGCCCTGCTGGCCTGGACCCCCTGGCCGGGGCTGCTGATGGTGCTGACCTGGATCGGCATGGCCAAATGGCTGCGGATTTCTTCCCTTTCGGCCCTGATCGCCTTCGTGGTCGGTCCGCTCTCCCTGCTCGTGCTGCCGGCGCCGGCCCTGGCACCCGGCATTCATGGCGTGATCGCGCTGCTGGTCTTCTGGCGCCATCGGGCCAACATCCAACGGTTGCTCGCCGGAACCGAACCGCGCATCGGCAAGAAACAATCCGACGGGTGAGACGTGACAGCCCGTCTGGACGATCCGAATCCCGAACTCGCCATCGACTGGTTGCGCCTGATCCGCTCGCCGCGCATCGGACCGGTCCAGATCGCGGAACTGATCGAACATTTGGGTAGCCCGGAAACGGTGCTCACCGCCTCGCGCAGTCGCCTGTCCGCCATTCCCGGCATCCGCCCGGCCCTGATCCGGATTCTGGAAACCTTCCGCCGCGACATTCCCATCCAACCAATCGCCAACGAACTCAACCGGTTGCATGCCCTGGGCGGTCGCATGCTCCTGCTCGGCACCCCCGACTATCCGCCCATGCTGGCCGCCATCCACGACCCGCCCCCCGCCCTGTTCGTGGTCGGCGACCCGCGTCATCTCCACGGCGAAACCGCGATCGCCATCACCGGCACCCGTCACGCCACGCCCAGAGGACAGGGATTCAGTCGGGAGCTGGCCGGAGCCCTCACCCGCGTCGGCGGCGTCGTGGCAAGCGGACTCTCGCGCGGCATCGACGCCGCGGCCCATCTCGGCGCCCTGGAGGCCGATGGTCCCACCGTGGCGGTGGTGGCCACCGGGGTGGACGTGGTTTATCCACGCGAACATCAGGCGTTGCAACAACGCATCGCGGAACGGGGGTGCGTGGTGAGCGAAGCCCCCCTCGGTCTGCAACCGGTCCCCTGGGTCTTTCCGCCCCGCGCCCGCATCCTTTCGGGGCTGACGCGCGGCGTGGTGATCGTCGAGGCGCCGGAAAACTCCGGCGCGCTCCTCACCGCCCGCATGGCTCTCGAACAGGGTCGCGAGGTGTTCGCCGTGCCCGGCGCACCCAACGATCCGACCCGGCGCGGCAATTTGAACCTGCTGCGCCAGGGGGCACGCCTGGTGGAACGGGCTGACGACATCCTCGAAGAGCTGGCTTGGAGTCGCCCCGCACCGCCGCTTCCGTCCGCCCTGTCGGCCCCTCCCGACGCTTTCCACCCTCCCGCGGGCCGGTGTACCGGCGACGCGGCCACCATTCTGACCCTCATCGAGGCCGGTACCTCCCAGGAAGATGATCTGGCTCGGTGTTGTCAATTGACAGTGACCGCGCTTTCACGCATCTTACTGCATCTTGAACTGTCCGGTCTGGTGCAACGGTTGCCTGGTGGTCGATACGTCACCACGCGACCCGGTTGAACGGCACGTCGTTCGTGGTTGCATGACACGCGGCTTGTCTTTAAAACACAATCGACTCGACCCTGGAACGGTTTCCTCGAATTCCAACCTTCATCGCGAAGCGTTACTTAAAGATTCATGACCACTCTCGTCATCGTGGAGTCTCCGGCCAAGGCCAAGACCATCAATAAGTTCCTCGGCAAGGACTATGCCGTGGCCGCCACCTATGGCCATATCCGGGATCTGCCTTCCAAGGACGGCTCCGTGGATCCGGAGGATCAGTTCCGGATGCACTACGAGGTCTCTTCCGACTCGACCAAGCATGTGGCCGAACTGGCCAAGGCCGCCAAGGGCGCCGAAATGCTGTTGCTGGCCACCGACCCCGATCGCGAGGGCGAGGCGATCTCCTGGCATGTGCTCGAAACCCTGAAAAGCCGCAAGGAGCTGGCCAAGATCCCCTGCAAACGGGTGGTGTTCCACGAGATCACCAAGCGGGCCATCCTGGAGGCCGTCGCCAATCCGCGCGACATCGACATGAATCTGGTCAATGCCCAACAGGCGCGGCGGGCGTTGGATTATCTGGTGGGATTCAACCTGAGTCCGCTCCTTTGGAAGAAGGTGCGGCGCGGTCTTTCCGCCGGACGGGTGCAGTCCGTGGCCCTGCGCCTGATCTGCGAACGCGAAAACGAAATCCGCGCCTTCAAGACGCGGGAATACTGGAGCATCAGCGCCGATCTGATCCGCGTCGCCCAGGAGCGAAACGTCCGTCCCTTCGAGGCGCGTCTGGCGGTGGCCGAGGGGAAAAAACTCGACCGCTACGACATCCCCAACGAGGAGCGCGCCCGGCAACTGGTCGCCGCCATCGAGGGTCAACCGCTCTACGTGGCCGCCATCGAAAAGAAACGGGTGGCGCGCAACCCCTCGCCCCCTTTCATCACCTCGACTTTGCAACAGGAGGCGTCGCGCAAGCTCGGCTTTTCCGCCCGCCAAACCATGATGGTGGCCCAGAAGCTCTACGAAGGGGTCGAGATCACCATGGCCGACGGCTCCAAGGAGACCGTGGGTCTGATCACCTACATGCGTACCGACTCGGTGCAGCTGGCCAACGAGGCGGTCAATGCCATGCGGCAGCTGATCAAGGAGCGGTATGGCGCGGACTATGTGCCCAAAACCCCGCGCAAATACAAATCCTCGGCCAAGAACGCCCAGGAGGCCCACGAGGCGATCCGGCCCACCGATCCGGCCCTCCATCCCGAGCAGCTGCGCAAGAGTCTGGATCGGGATGGTTTCCGGCTTTACGAGCTGATCTGGAAGCGGACCATGGCCTGTCAGATGGCCTCGGCGCAGATCGATCAGGTGGCGGTGACCATCTCGGTGGGGAGCGCCGATGCCCACGCGCCGTATCAACTGCGCGCCAACGGCTCTTCGGTGGCCTTTCCCGGCTTCATGGAGGTCTACAGCGAAAGCACCGACGCCAAGCCCGAGCAGGAGCGCAACGAGGACGAAACCGATACCATGCTCCCGCCCATGGATCAGGGCGACGCCCTGGCCATGCGCGCGGTCACCCCGCGCCAGCACTTCACCGAACCCCCGCCGCGCTACACCGAGGCCTCGCTGGTGAAGATCCTGGAGAGCTTCGGCATCGGTCGTCCCTCGACCTACGCCCCCACCATGTCCACCCTCCAGGAACGCGGCTATGTGAAGCTCGATGCCCGCAAGTTCGTGCCCGAGGATGTGGGCGAGGTGGTGAACCGTTTTCTGGTCGAGCACTTCGAAAAGTACGTCGATTATCACTTCACCGCCCATCTCGAGGATGATCTCGACGCGGTATCGCGCGGGGAGAAGGCCTGGGTGCCGCTGCTCGACTCCTTCTGGTCCCCCTTCAAGAGTCAGATCGAGGAGAAGGAGAGCACCACCAAGCGCTCCGACATCACCAGCGAGGCCACGGATCAGAAGTGTCCGGAGTGCGGACAGCCGTTGTTCATCAAACTCGGACGTTTCGGACGTTTCCTGGCCTGCTCCAACTATCCGGAGTGTCGTTTCACCCAGAATCTGAAAAAAGAGGGGGAGGAGGAGAAACCGGTCGCTCCACCCGAGGTGTCGGACGAGAAGTGCGACAAGTGCGGCGAACCGATGCTCATCAAGAGCGGTCGTTTCGGCAAGTATCTGGCCTGTTCCGGCTATCCGGGCTGTCGCAACATCCAACCCCTCTCCAAGCCGATCGATACCGGCGTGGTCTGCCCGGAGTGCGGCAAGGGAACGTTTTTGGAGAAAAAATCCCGCTACGGCAAAATCTTCTACTCCTGCTCCGCGTATCCGAAGTGCAAGAAAGCCTTGTGGAACAAACCACTTCCCAACACCCCCTGCCCGAAATGCAACGCCCCCTTTCTCACCGAAAAGGTCACCAAGCGGTTCGGCACCGAACTCCTGTGCGCCACGGAGGGATGTGATTATCGGGTCAAGGTGGCTACCAGTGAGCCGGGTTCGACATGATCCCCTCCTCTGAAATCCCGGTCTCCCCAGTCGCCCGACTGCTTGCCTCCCGTTTTGGCGCGCTGCATCTGTTCATCTTTCTGTTTGTGGTCGTTTCGTTCGTGATCCGGGTCATCTTGAGCCTCAAGGCGCTTGATACCCTGGATCCGTCGTTCATCAACCTGGTGATGATCGAAGCCAGCGGGTTGCTTTTCGACATTCTCGCCGCCTTTTATTTCTCCATTCCCCTGATCCTCTATCTGATTTTCCTACCCGATCGGATCCTGCGCCATCCGGTGCAGCGTCTTCTGTTCAAGCTGGTCTATTTTTGCGCTCTGTATGTGTTGATCTTCAACGGCGTCTCGGAGTGGATTTTCTGGGACGAATTCGGGGTGCGTTACAACTTCATCGCCGTGGATTATCTGGTTTACACCCACGAGGTGATCGGCAACATCCGTCAATCCTACCCGGTGCCGAAACTGCTTTCCGCCATTCTGGTGGTCACCTTCGCCATCGGCTGGCTGATCCAGCGGCGCGGTTGGCTCGATCCCACCTTTTCCGCCCTTACCACCCTGCGGGAGCGGGGTCGTCGGGGTTCGCTCTATCTGATCGTTCCGTTGGTCGCCTTTGTCGCCATCGATCAGGATCTCTCCGAGGTTTCCAACAACCGTTACCACAACGAGTTGGCCAAAAACGGCATTTATTCGCTTTTTTCCGCGTTCATCCACAACGAATTGCCGTACGAGGTGTTCTATCTGCAACGCGACGACCGGGAGATGGCGGCGCGGGTACGGGAGCGGTTGCGGGTATCGCCGGACACCAGGCCTCTCGATGCGATCGACCCGCTGGACATTGCCCGTTCCATCGTTCAACCGGGACCGGAAAAACGGCTCAACGTGATTCAGTTGACCATCGAGTCGATGAGCGCCGAATACATGGCCCTGTTCGGAAACCAGGAGAACATCACCCCGAATCTGGATCGACTGGCCAAGGAGTCTCTCACCTTCACCAATCTGTATGCCACCGGCAACCGTACCGATCGCGGCATGGAGAGTCTGGTGTTGTCGGTTCCGCCCACGCCGGGACGCAGCAAGGTGAAGCGACCCGACAACGAGGATCTCTTTTCCTCCGGGGATGTGTTCAAGCGACGTGGTTACGATACCCGTTTCATTTATGGCGGATACGGTTATTTCGACAACATGAATCACTTTTTCGGTCACAACGGTTTCGAGGTGGTGGATCGCACCCTGCTCGACGCCAGCGAGATCACCCATGAGAACATCTGGGGTGTGGCCGACGAGGATCTGTTCCGGCGTACCATGCGCGAGGCCGATCGGGCTCATGCGGATGGCAAGCCGTTTTATTATTTCGTCATGACCACCTCCAACCATCGTCCTTTCACCTATCCGGCGGGTCGCATCGACATTCCTTCGCCGGGAGGACGTCAGGGTGGGGTGAAATACACCGACTGGGCGATTGGGGAGTTTATCGCCCAGGCGCGCAAGCGGCCCTGGTTTGACGACACGTTGTTCATCATCACCGCGGATCACTGTGCGGGGAGTGCCGGCAAGACCGAATTGCCGGTGCATCGTTATCACATTCCGTTGATGATTCATGCGCCCAGGCATGTTCCGGTGCGCATGGAGTCGGCCTTGATGAGTCAGATCGACATCACGCCGACGATCTTGGGTTTGTTGAATTTCAGCTACACCAGTCGTTTTTTCGGGCAGGACATTTTCCAGGCCCCGCCCGAGGCGCGGCGTGCCTTCATCGGCACCTATCAGAAGTTGGGTTTGATCATGGGGGATCGGTTGACCGTGCTCAGTCCGCAGCATCAGGCGAGTTTCTATCGATTCGAGCGTCGGGTAGGGGATGAGCGGCAGGTGTTGCAGAAGGAGGAAGATGTCGAGGGGTTGCGGGATGCGATTGCCTTCTATCAAACCGCCAACATCATGCGCAAGAAGGGATTGGACAAGAAGATCCCGTGATCCGGACGAGGCGAAAGGTCCAAGGTTCCGGCGTGGATAACCGGCGGGGTCCAGGGGCCAATGGCCCCTGGTGGGATCCAAGGGCGAAGCCCTGGGACTTTGATCTTTTGACGTTTCCTTTCGCGCGCTTTTAACGATAATAGTTTTTTTTGTAAAGGACGCGAAAAAACTCTTATCGTGAAAAGCGCGCGAAAATCAAAGAAAAAGTCAAAAACAAAACCTCGGAGGCTCTGCCTCCGAACCTCCGCCGGGGACTTTGCGGTCCCCGGTCCCCTGCAACAGTGGAGAGTCCTGAATCGTTGCAAGCAACCTTCTTCATCCGCAAGGTCGCTTCCACCGTGAGTGGCAATGTGTCTCCTCATGGGAGGTACCACTGTCAATCCTGAACATCACCCCAACATCACCGTCACATTTTCATCCACAACCACCTGTGGATCACCTTGTGGATGTTTGCAGGCAAAAACTGGGCAAAAACACCCCCATGACCGTCAAAACCCACGGTGCGCACAGTTAATCCCCTGAACCATCCACGCATCATGCCCAGGAGACTTTATAAAATTTGTAAATTATTTCAATACGTTATCAAAAAAATCCACAATTCGTGCCCCCCTTTATTATTCTATCTTTTGATTTATAAAAAAAAATAGCATATAGAATGGCCTCGACCTGCCATTCGTCACCACGTATTCTCAACCGAAATCCCATCAATTCGAAGGATCTCAAAGCAAAATCCATGCCCACGACCGAACCGAATCATCGTTTTTTAAGAGCCTGTCTGGGATTGCCCACGGATCGGGTGCCAATCTGGATCATGCGTCAGGCGGGTCGTTACCTGCCCGAATACATGCAGGTACGCCGGGAAGCCGGAAATTTCCTCTCCTTATGCAAAAATCCCGAATTGGCCGCCAAGGTGACCTGGCAACCCATCGAACGGTTCGGTCTGGACGCGGCGATTCTTTTTTCGGATATTCTGGTGATCCCCGAGGCCATGGGCATGGGGTTGAGTTTTGGTACCGGTGAGGGGCCGATTCTCAATCCCCGCATCGAGACATCAACCGATGTGGAACGATTGCGCGCGCCGGATCCGGAAAAGGATTTGAAATACGTCATGGATGCCATCCGGACCATTCGTACCCTGCTTGCGGACCGGGTGCCTCTGATCGGCTTTTCCGGCAGCCCCTGGACCCTGGCCACCTACATGGTCGAAGGTGGGTCGAGTCGCAGTTTCACGCGGGTTCTGGGCATGCTGCGCGAACATCCCGAGGTGATGCAACGCCTGCTGGATCGACTGGTCGAGGCGGTGACCGACTATCTCAACGCCCAGATTCGCCACGGGGTGCAGGCGGTCCAGATTTTCGATACCTGGGGCGGCGTGCTCGATCACGATGAATTCCTGAACTTCTCCCTGGAGAGCATGCGCCGCATCGTGGCCGGATTGCGACGCATCGGACCGGATGGCATGCCGGTTCCGGTGATCCTGTTTGCCAAGGGGTGCGGGGAGCACCTCGAGGCCATGGCCGAAAGCGGTTGTCAGGTGGTGGGATTGGACTGGACCACGGATATCGGTCAGGCCCGTCTGCGGGTCGGTGGCAAGGTGGCCTTGCAGGGCAACATGGATCCCGGTTTGTTGCGCGCCTCGCCCGAGGAGATCAGGCAGGAGGCGGAACGGATCCTGCGGGCGTATGGTCCCCATCCGGGACACATCTTCAATCTGGGTCACGGCATTGCTCCGGATTGCCTGCCCGAACGGGTGGGGGTGCTGGTCGAGGCCGTGCGGAATTTCTCCTTTCAGGGGTCTTGATCACGTCATGAGCGATGCCATCGTCATATCCCAGGAGGTCCGATTCGACCGCGCCCTGATTGAAAAGTACGATCGGTCCGGACCGCGTTATACCTCCTATCCCACGGCCCCGCATTTTCACGAGGGGTTCGGACCCGAGGATTTCCGGCGCGAGATCGCCCGTTCCAGCGCCGAAAAGCCGGATCGTCCTCTCTCCCTGTATCTTCATATTCCGTTTTGCGACACGGTTTGCTATTACTGCGCCTGCAACAAGATCATCACCCCGGATCGTACCCGCGCCGTACCGTATCTGGATGCCCTGATCCGGGAAATCGAATTGATGGCCCGGAATTTCACCTCGGAGCGGCAGGTTCGGCAGATCCATTTCGGTGGGGGATCCCCCTCTTATCTGACCATGGAGCAGACTGTCCGGTTGTGGACCGCCTTGCGCGATCATTTCCATCTGGCGGACAAAAGCGCAGGCGAATACGGCATCGAGGCCGATCCGCGCGAGTGTCCGACCGGGACCATCGCCCGGTTGGGGGAGATCGGGTTCAACCGCGTCTCCTTTGGGGTACAGGATTTGGAACCCGCGGTGCAGAAGGCGGTGAATCGCATTCAGCCCCTTGAACTGACCCAGCGATGCGTGGAGGAGGCCCGTGCCAACGGCTTTCATTCAATCAATCTGGATCTGATCTACGGTCTCCCCTTGCAGACCGAAGCCTCCTTCATGAAGACTTTGGAGGTGGTGATCACCGACCTGCAACCGGATCGGTTGGCGGTGTTCAATTATGCCCATCTGCCGCAATACTTCACGCCGCAACGTCGCATCGATGTCAATCAGTTGCCGAGCGCCGAGGTGAAGCTGCGCATTCTCGAACAGACCATTTCCCGATTGTTGGCCGCGGGTTATGTTTATGTCGGCATGGATCATTTTGCCAAGCCGGATGACGAGTTGGCCATGTCGCAGCGATTGGGCACCTTGCATCGTAATTTTCAGGGTTATACCACCCGTGCCGAGTGTGATCTGGTGGGATTGGGTTTGACCTCGATCAGTCAGTTCGGCCATGCCTATGCTCAGAATTACAAGACCCTTCCGGAGTATTATGCCCGCATGGATGCCGGGGAGTTGGCGATTTTCCGGGGATTGGAATTGAGTGTCGACGATCGGATTCGGCGGGATGTGATCATGCGGTTGATGTGTGATTTCCAGTTGGACCGTCAATGGACCGGGGAGCGTTTGGGGATTGATTTTGACCAATATTTTTCGGTTGAAAATGGTGAGATCGCCCGGATGGTGGATGAAGGATTGTTGGAGGATGATGGAAGGTGTGTTCGGGTGACGGCTGGGGGGCGGTTGTTGATTCGCAATGTATGCATGGCGTTTGACTGGTATTTGGCCAACGGGCCGCAGAAGAAGGCTTT
>NZ_JBZVFG010000048.1:0-28010 GCF_058402785.1 Candidatus Magnetaquiglobus sp. | reverse complement strand
AGCAACGTCCCAAGGGCTTTGTCCTTGGATCCCACCAGGGGGATAATCCCCCTGGACCCTTGATAATAGAACTACGCATCCCGTGATGAGTGCGGTTTAAAACCCTGCCACCGCCACGGCACCGGTCTTGACCGCCGCGGCCTGGATCAACAGATGTTCCACCGAGGCGTGGAACAGATTCAGGAACGGCGCTGGATAGAAGCCGATCCAGAACACCAGCACCAACAACGGCGCGAACAACATCACCTCGCGCATTGACAGATCCTTCATGGCGCGCACCTCGTCGTTGGCGATCGGTCCGAAGACCACGCGCTTGAACATCCAGAGCATGTAGGCCGCGCCGAAGACCAGACCGGTCGCCGCCACCATGGCCACCGCCTTGTTGGCCATGAAGGCCCCCAACAGGATCAGGATCTCGCCCACGAAGCTGTTGGTGCCCGGCAGACCCACCGAGGACATGGTGAAGATCATGAAAATCACCGCATACACCGGCATCACATGGGCGACACCGCCGAAGTGGGCGATCATGCGGGTGTGCATGCGGTCGTAGACCACGCCCACCGCGAGGAACAAAGCGCCCGACACGATGCCATGGTTGACCATTTGCAGGATACTGCCCTCGAGCCCCTGTTGATTCAGGGCGAAGATCCCCAGGGTGACGAAACCCATGTGGGAGACCGACGAATAGGCGACCAGTTTCTTGAGATCCTTCTGCATCAGGGCCACCAGGGCGGTATAGACCACCGCGATCAGGGAGAGGCCGAAGATGAAGGGGATGAAAAAGCGCGAGGCGTCCGGCAGGATGGGCAGGGAGAAGCGCAGGAAGCCATAAGCGCCCATTTTCAGCAGAATGCCGGCCAGAATGACCGAACCGGCGGTCGGGGCCTCGACGTGGGCATCCGGCAGCCAGGTGTGAACCGGCCACATCGGCACCTTGACCGCGAAGGAGGCGAACAAACCCAGGAACAGCCACACCTGGAACGAGAACGAGAGCGGCAGTTTCATCAACTCGGGGATCGAGAAGGTGTGACCCGCATAACCCAGCGACAGGATGGCGATCAGCATCAACACCGAACCGGCCAGGGTGTAGAGGAAGAACTTCAAGGCCGCGTAGACCCGGTTCGGACCACCCCAGACGCCGATGATCAGGAACATCGGGATGAGCATCGCCTCCCAGAGCACATAGAAGAGGATGAAGTCCAGGGCGCAGAACACCCCCACCACAAAACTCTCCAGGGCCAGAAAGGCCATCAGGTACTCACGCACCCGGATCTTGATCGACTCCCACGAGGCGAGCAGGCAGATCGGGGTCAAGAAGGTGGTCAGCAGCACGAACGGCAGGCTGATCCCATCCACGCCCATGCGATAGGCGATGCCGTACTCCGGCAGCCAGGCCACCTCCTCCACCAACTGAAAGCTGGCGGTCTTGGTGTCGAATCCGAGCAGGATCCCGAGACTGATGAGGAAGGTGACCAGCGAGACCAGCATGGCCCAGTATTTGGCCAGGTTGTCGTTGCGCACCCCCAGCAGGATCACCAGGGCTCCGACAAGCGGAAGGAATGTCACAAGGCTCAGCATGGTTGCTCTCTCCCGCCCCCAACTCAAACGTAAACCGTGATCAGAATCAAAACCCCGATCACCATGGCAAAGGCATAGTGATAGACGTAGCCGGTCTGTATCCGCTTCAACCCCTGGGCCAACCGCGCGACCAGGCCGGCGGTGCCGTTGACGCCGTAACCGTCGATGATCTTGACATCACCCGTCTGCCACAACCCCTGACCGATCTCGCGGGCGGTGCGCACGAAGAGCCGATCGTAGAGGCGATCGAAGTACCAGGCGTTGAGCAGGAACTGGTATATGCCGCGCAGCACGTCGGCCATGATCGCCGGCAGGCCCGGCACCTTGATGTAGAGGATCCAGGCCAGAAGCAGGCCGATCAGGAACATGCCGAACGGCGACCATTTCACCCAGGCGGCCACATGGTGGGCATGGGCCAGGGCGTCGTGACCCTTGACGATGACGATCGACTCCTTGAACCAGCCGACATCGACCATGGACTGCCCCAGGTAGCCGCACACCAGCGATCCGGCGGCCAAAATCAGCAGCGGCAGACGCATGGACCAGGGGGCCTCGTGGGCGTGGTCGTAGGCATGCCTGTCATGGTGATCCTTGGGCGCGCCGCGATGGAAGGTCATGAAGACCAGCCGGAACGAATAAAAGGTGGTCAGGATCGCGGCGAGCATGCCCATGATCCAGGCCAGGGTGCCGACCGTGGTGTGAGCCGCGTAGGCCGACTCGAGGATCGCGTCCTTGGAGTAGAAACCAGCCAGATAGGGGAAGCCGGTCAAAGCCAGCGTACCGATCATCATCACCGCGTAGGTGAAGGGGATTTTCTTCACCAGGCCACCCATGTGGCGCATGTCCTGCTCGTGGTGCATGGCATGGATCACGGCACCCGCGCCCAAAAAGAGCAGGGCCTTGAAAAAGGCGTGGGTGAACAGGTGGAACATGGCGGCCGGATAGGCGGAGACCCCCGCGGCGAAGAACATGTAACCCAGCTGCGAGCAGGTGGAGTAGGCGATCACCCGCTTGATGTCGTTTTGCACCAAGCCCACGGTGGCGGCGAACAGGGCGGTGGAGGCGCCGACGATGGTCACCACGTTGAGGGCGGTCTGGGAGAGTTCGAAAAGCGGCGAGGCGCGACAGACCATGAATACGCCGGCAGTCACCATGGTGGCGGCGTGGATCAACGCCGAAACCGGGGTCGGACCCTCCATCGCGTCCGGAAGCCAGGTGTGCAGACCCAGCTGGGCCGACTTGCCCATGGCCCCCACGAAGAGCAGCAGGCAGATCAGGGTCATGGTCGGCACCGCGCCCCAGAGCGGAAAATCGACCGTGGCCGGATACTTGCCCGCCGCAGCCATGCCGAACACCTCGGCGTAATCCAGAGTGCCGAAGACCATGTACAGGGCGAAGATTCCCAGCGCGAAACCGAAGTCGCCCACCCGGTTGACCAGGAACGCCTTGATCGCCGCGTTGCAGGCCGACTCCTTGGTGAACCAGAAGCCGATCAGCAGATACGAAGCCAGTCCCACCCCTTCCCAACCGAAAAAGAGTTGCAGGAAGTTGTCACCGGTGACCAGCATCAACATCGCGAAGGTGAAAAGCGACAGATACGAGAAAAAGCGCGGCTGATCCGGATCCTCGGCCATGTAGCCCACCGAATAGATGTGCACCAGGGTCGAAACACCGTTGACCACCACCAGCATCACCACGGTCAACCGGTCGATCAGCATCCCGAAGGAGACCTTGAATCCCCCGGAGACGATCCAGGAGAAGATCGGTTCGCGCACCGTCGGGGCATCCCCCACGGCGATGGCCAGAAAGGCCTGGATCGAGAGCGCCAGCGCCCCCAACATGCAGACGATGGTCACCAGACGGCTCACCGCGTTGCCCAGAAAACGCCGTCCGAAGAGTCCGGCGATCAGGGATCCCGCGAGGGGCAGTAGGACAATCAGAAGGTTCTTGCTCATCGTGGTCTCAAATCCCGCATGCAAGTGGGGTTTTTTCAGCCCTTGAGAATGGAGCGGCCCGGCTCAACCCTTGAGGGTGTCGATCTCTTCCACGTCGATGGTGGCGCGATTCCGGAAGAAGGCGACCAGTATGGCCAATCCGATGGCGGCCTCGGCAGCGGCCACGGTCAGCACGAAAAAGGTGAATATCTGGCCCGACACATCCCCCAGATAGTGGGAAAAGGCCACGAAGTTGATGTTCACCGCCAACAGGATCAGCTCGATGCTCATCAGGATGATGATCATGTTGCGCCGGTTCAGGAAAATTCCGACAATGCCGATCGTGAACAGCATGGCGCTCAACAAGAGATAGTTGTTCAGACTCATGGCTTGGCTCCCTGACCCGAGGCGACCTTGACCAACTCCACCGCATCCTCGCGCCGACGGGCGATCTGCGCCGGGATATTCTGCCGCTTCACGTCCTTGCGCCGACGGTGCGTCAGCACCACCGCGCCGATCAGCGCCACGAGCAGGATCAACGAGGCGACCTCGAACGGCAGCAGGAACTTGGTGAAAAGCACCTGCCCGATCAGCTGGGTGTTCGAGATGTTGGCCGCCTGGTGGGCATGGCCCTCCACATGGATCCCGGAGAGAATGAAGCCGAACTCGACGAGAATCAGCGCGCCGATGAACAACCCCATCGGCAGATGCTCCAGCGCCCCCTTGCGCAACTCCTCGAAATCGACGTTGAGCATCATCACCACGAAGAGGAACAGCACCGCCACCGCCCCCATGTAGACGATCACCAGAATCGCGGCCAGGAACTCCGCCTCCAGCAGCACGAACAGACCGGCCACGTTGAAAAAGGCCAGGATCAGGAACAGAACCGAATGGACCTGGTTCCGACTGGCGATCACCCCGATGGCCGCGACCACGGAGATGGCCGAGAAGATGTAGAATACGAGATCCGCTACCATGATCTGTCGCGCTCCTGCTTACCGGTATTTGGCGTCCGCGGCGAGATTGGCGTCGATCTCCGCCTTCCACCGCTCACCATTGGCCAACAACCGCGCCTTGTTGTAATAGAGATCCTCGCGGGTGTAACCGTGAAACTCGAAATTCGGTCCCAGCACGATCGCATCCACCGGGCAGGCCTCCTGACAGAAGCCGCAGAAGATGCATTTGGTCTCGTCGATGCTGTAAACCTGGGTCAGACGCTTCTCCGCGCGGCTTTCCGGATCGATCTCGATGTAGATCGCCTGGGCCGGGCAGGTGGCCTCGCAGAGCTTGCAGGCCACGCAGCGCTCTTCACCCTTCTCGTCGCGACGCAAGGCGTGCTCGCCACGAAAACGGGGCGACAAAGGCGTGCGCTCCTCGGGATACTGGATGGTGATGTGCGGCTTGAACATGTGCCGCAGCGTGACCGCCAGCCCGGAGGCCAGCTCCCGCAGGGCATAGGTGTCGGCCAACTCCTTGAAGTTCAATCCCATCTTGGCATCTCCTCCATTACGCCTTTCCGAACAGCAGCACACCCAGCGCGGTGACGAAAATCCACAAAAGCGAGATGGGCAGAAAAACCTTCCAACCCAGCCGCATCAGCTGGTCGTAGCGATAGCGCGGGAAGGTGGCCCGGATCCACAAAAAGACGAATAACAGGAGCGACGCCTTCAGCCCCAGCCAGATCACGCCGGGGATGAAATCCAGGAACCCTACCGGCGGCAGCCATCCACCCAGAAAAAGGATGGATCCCATGAAGGAGACCAGGATCATGTTGGCGTATTCGCCCATGAAGAACAAACCCGAACTCATGGCCGAATATTCGGTGATGAAACCGGCCACCAGTTCCGCCTCGGCCTCCGGGAGGTCGAAGGGGGAACGGTTGGTCTCGGCGACTACCGAAATGAAGTAGATCACGAACATCGGCAGCAGGGGAATCACGAACCACATCCCCTTCTGGGCATTGACCACCTCGGTGAGATTGAGACTGCCGGAGAGCAGCACCACCGGGATGAGGGTGAAGCCCATGGAGACTTCATACGAGACCATCTGCGCCGCCGAGCGCAGACCGCCCAGGAAGCTGAAACGGGTGTTGGATGCCCAACCGGCCATGATGATGCCGTACACCCCCATCGAGGAGATGGCCAGAATGTAGAGGATGCCGATGTTGATGTCCGCGAGCACCAGACCCGGCGAGAACGGAATCACCGCCCAGGCGATCAGGGCCGGCACCAGCGTCAGGGCCGGAGCCAGGAAGAAGAGGGTCCGGTCCGCCTTCTCGGGCAGCAGCAACTCCTTGAAGATCAGCTTGGCCGCGTCGGCCAGGGGCTGGAGAATCCCCCAGAAGCCCACCCGGTTGGGTCCGTAACGCACCTGCATGAAGCCGATGATCTTGCGTTCCGCCAGCGTGATGTAGGTGACCATGAAGAGCACCGGGGCCAGCAGGAGCACGATTTTGATCACGGTCCAAACCCCGATCCAGAGCATCGGTCCGAACAACCCCTCGCCGAAGCCATGAACGGTTCCCAAGAGTTCTTTCAGAATTTCAGGCATGTCGTCCCCGGTCCACGCTTGACACTCGCCACCATGCCCAGGTCCTCGCCGAACCTGGCATGCCATTCAACCCCCATTCCGGATCCACGCCGGATCACCCATCGCCTCATGGCGACCGGTGACCGCCCGCTCAACCCGGCAACGCCACCAGACTCACCCGACCATGACCGCGCGCGTCGTCGCACAACTCACGCGGAGAGTGATCGCCCTGGCCGAAATCCCCGAACACCACGCCGAGAGGGATCCGCGCATCCAGTTCCGCGCGCAACTCCACCCGCCTCTCGCCCTGGAGCACCCGCACCAGACCATTCTGCACGATCGCCAGACCCTTGGCATCGTCCGGATGGATCCGCAAGCGACCATCGCGGGCCAGCTTGGCCATGACCGGCGAGCGCCAGGTGACCGGATCATCCCGATACAAACAGGACTCCAGCACCAAATGAATGCCGGAAGCCGGCTCCACGGGGCGCATCGTCACCGGCAATCCCTTGGTGACCGGGCTGTGATCGCAGGCCCGTGGGGTCTCGCCCGGACCGAGCCGCGCGAAATCGTAGCGGTGATCGCTCGCCGCCAGACGCTTGCGCAGCGCCTCCAGATCGTTGTACCCCAGGGGAGCCGCGAACCGATCGCTCAGCCCCCGCAGAATACGCCAATCTTCCTTGGCTTCCAGCGGTCCGTTGCCCGCCCGCGCGCCGTGCTGGACACGACCTTCGCAGTTGGTCAGGGTCATGGACTTCTCGCCCGGAGCCAGACCCGCCAGCACCACCTCGGCGACCCGCGCCGCTTCGCAGCCGTAGGCGCCGAGATGGATCACCCGCGCCTTCTCCAGGGCACGCCGCGCCAGATCCCGATCCAGGGACTCCTCGGTGGGATCCACCCCCATCAGGAACAATACCTTGATCCGCCCCTCGGCGGCGGCCTCGAGAATGGCCGTGGCGTTCATCCCCACCCGCTCCAGGCGGGTATAACCGGGACCGCGATGCGGCACCACGCCCAGATCCTGGGCCGCCGCCGCGTTGCCGCGCGCGGCCACCCGGTTGAATCCGTTCCAACCCGGACCGATGGCGCCCAGTTTGTCCAGAATCGCCACGGCCAGACGACGCAACGTCTCGGCCTCGGGATGGAGGATCGCCTGTCCGCCCAGCAGCACCACCGGCTTTTTGGCGCCCTTCAACAGAGCCGCCACCATCCCGGCATCGCCACCCGGCGCCTCGCCATCCAGGCCGAGCAGAATCTGACCCAACAGGGTCGGCTCACCGCCCGGAGCCACCAGGATCGAGGTCAGACCCGGAATGTTGCTGTTCAACTGTCGGGCATGGATCGACACCACCCGCGCGCCGGCCTGGGCCGCGCGGCGCAGTCGGAAGTTCAACAGCGGAGTCTCGAAGCGGGGATCGAAGCCCACCAGAACGATCGCATCCGCGCCGGCCAACTCCACCAGAGGCGTATTCATCAACAGATCCGCGCGGGTCAGGGGCTGCTCGTCGCCGGAGAAATCCCGTTGCCGCAGACGGTGATCCACATGCGGCGTGCCCACCACGTTGCGCAGGAAATCCTGGAACGCGAACAGCTCCTCGCCACCCTGGATCGCATCCGAGGCCAGACCGGCCACCTCCTCGGGCTTCACCGATTTCAACACCGCCGCCGCCCGATCCAACGCCTCGGGCCAGCTCACCTTCTCCTGCGCCACGCCGTTCACCGCACGGGCACGGGGCTCCTCCAGACGGCCCTCGCGCAAACCGTCGATGGCGAAACGACCCTTGTCGCACAGCCAACTCTCGTTGCCCGCGTCCCAACCGCGCGCCATGACACGCAGGATGCGACCATCCAGATGGTCCAGACGGGTGTGGCACCCCACCGAGCAGTGGGCGCATACCCCGTCGGCGTGCTTGAGTTCCCAGCCACGCGCCTGGAAGTGGAACGGCTTGAAATTCAACGCCCCCACCGGGCAGATCTCGGCCAGGTTGCCGGTCAGCTCCGAATCCAGGAAGGTCTCGACGAACGGACCCACCGTCATGTGATCGCCACGGTAGACCGCGCCCATCTGCTCGACGCCGGAGACATCCTCGGAGAAACGGATGCAGCGGGTGCAGTGGATGCAGCGATTCATCTCGGTCTCGATCAACGGACCCAGATCGTGATTGGGCACCTCGCGCTTGTGATCGTGAAAACGCGAACGGTCCGGACCATATTTCATGGCCAGATCCTGCAAGGTGCACTCGCCACCCTGATCGCACACCGGACAATCCAGGGGGTGGTTGATCAGCAGAAACTCCATCACCCCCTTGCGCGCAGTGCGCACCATGGGGGAGTCGGTCTTCACCACCATCCCCTCGCTCACCGGCATGGCGCAGGAGATCACCGGCTTGGGCATCTTCTCCACTTCGACCAGGCACATGCGGCAGTTGCCGGCGATCGGCAGCTTGGGATGGTAGCAGAAATGGGGAATGTAAATGCCCAAAAGCTTGGCAGCCTCCATGATGGAGGTCCCCGGCTTGACATCAATTTCCTTCCCGTCGATGATCAGCGTAGGCATTTTTCCAAGCTCGCTCCTCAACCCGCCATGCAGCGGCCATGCTCCACGTGGTAGATGAACTCCTCCTTGAACGACCGGAGCGCACCCATGATCGGACCCGCCGCCGCGTCACCCAGGGCGCAGATGGTCTTGCCACCGATGTTGTTGCAGATCTCCTGCAACAGATCGATGTCTTCCATGGTCCCCTGCCCCGCCTCCATGCGTGTCATGATCTGCGCCAGCCAACCGGTCCCCTCGCGACACGGGGTGCATTGTCCGCACGACTCGTGCCGGTAGAAACGGGAGAGCCGGGCAACGGCGCGCACCAGACATACCGATTTGTCGATCACGATCACCGCCCCGGAACCCAGCATGGTGCCGGCCTTGGCCATCGAATCGTAGTCCATGGTGATGGTGGCGCACACCTCGGCGGGCAGGATCGGCGAGGAGGATCCACCCGGAATCACCCCCTTGAGATTGCTCCAGCCGCCGCGCACGCCCCCGGCATGCTCCTCGAGGAGGGTCTTCAAGGGAATGCCCAGCTCCACCTCGTAGTTGCCCGGCTTGTTGACGTGTCCGGATACCGAAAAGATCTTGGTTCCGCTCGACTTGGCCACGCCCAGGCCACCGTACCAGGCCCCGCCCTTCTCGATGATGGTCGGGATGGATGCCAGGGTCTCGACGTTGTTGATCACCGTCGGGCAGCCGTACAGGCCGATGTTGGCCGGGAACGGGGGCTTGAGGCGCGGCTGACCCTTCTTGCCCTCGATCGACTCGATGAGACCGGTCTCCTCGCCACACACGTAGGCCCCGCCACCCCGATGGATGGCCAGATGGAACCTGAACCCCTTGCCCAGGGCGTTATCACCGAGGATCCCGTCGGCATAGGCCTCGTCGATGGCGGCCTGCAACCGTTCGGTCTCGCGGTAGAACTCGCCGCGGATGTAGATGTAGGCCTGCTGGATCCCCACCGCGAAGCCGCAGATGATCATCCCCTCGATCAACCGGTGCGGATCGAAGCGGATGATGTCGCGGTCCTTGCAGGTGCCGGGCTCGCCCTCGTCGGCGTTGCAGGTGAGGTAGCGGGGCCGGGGATCGTTCTTGGGAATGAACGACCACTTCATGCCCGCCGGAAAGCCCGCGCCGCCGCGTCCGCGGATCCCGGACCGCTTGACCTCCTCGATCACCTCGTCCGGACCCAGTTCAATGGCCTTGAGCACCGCCTGATAGCCGCCATTGGCGCGATAGACCGCCAGGGTGTGGCTGTTGGGGAGATGGATGTTCTGATAGACGATCTTCATGAGGTGTTATCCGTGATGGCGTCCGCCGCTCGAGTTGATCCCGGATCAATCAGGGAAGCCGGTCGATGATCTCGACCACCTTGTCAGCGGTCAGATTTTCATAATAATCGTCGTTGATCTGCATCATCGGCGCATTGACGCAGGCGCCAAGACACTCCACCTCGGCCAACGTGAAACGTTTGTCCTCGGTGGTATGGCCGGGCGTGATCTTGAGCTTGCGCCGCAAGGCGTCCATCACCTGATCCGAGCCGCACAGCCAGCAGGAGATGTTGGTGCAGGCCTGCACATGATACATCCCCACCGGACGCAGGTTGTACATGGTGTAGAAGGTGGCCACCTCGTAGACCCGGATCGGCGGCATGTTGACGATGCCGGCCACATAGTCGAGGCTCTCCCGGGAGAGCCACCCCCCGAATTCGCGCTGCGCCAGATGCAGGATCGGCATCACCGCGGATTGGCGCCGATCCGCCGGATAGCGCTTGAAGATCGTTTCGATCTCCTTGAGCGACTCATCGGAAAACCGGGGCGTGACGCCCGTGGAGAGTGGACTCCGCTCGTTCATGCTCGCGCTGCCTCAATGCAATGGTCCAAAACGACCCGACTAACGATCTTGATGGGGGACAACCCCCCTCACCCCCCGACCGCAGAACGCCCCGAGGGATTTCCACGGCCATTCCAGTTCTCAACCGGACCGATTCCCCGATGGGGCCCGGCCCGTCCGTCGATCCCGGCGCCCGTCCGTCGATCCCGGCGCCCGTCCGTCGATCCCGGCTACCGGTCGATTTCACCGAACACGATGTCGATGGTTCCGACGATCGTCGTCACGTCCGCCAGCATGTGCCCCTTCAAGATGGTCTTCAAGGATTGCAGATGGTTGAAGCCGGCGGCGCGGATCTTGACCCGATACGGCTTGTTGCCGCCGTGGGAGATGATGTACACCCCGAACTCCCCCTTGGGAGATTCGGTGGCCACGTACACCTCGCCCGGAGGCGCCTCGAACCCCTCGGAAAAGAGCTTGAAGTGGTGGATCAGCGACTCCATCCCCTCCTTCATCTCCTGACGATAGGGGGAGGAGGTCTTGAAGTTCTCGATTTTCACCGGCCCCTTGGGCATCTGCTTCAAGCACTGGGCGATGATGCGGTTGCTCTGCCGCAACTCCTCGACGCGCACCAGATAGCGGTCGTAGCTGTCGCCGTTCTTGCCGATCGGGATGTCGAAATCCACCCGGTCGTAGGCATCATACGGCTCGGCCTTGCGCAGATCCCAGGCGATCCCCGAACCGCGCAGCATGGGACCCACATAGCCCATGTCGAGGGCCTCGGCGGCGGAAACCACGCCGATGTCCACCAGACGCTGCTTCCAGATGCGGTTCCCGGTCAAAAGGGTTTCGTACTCGTCGATCTTGGCCGGGAAATCCTCGGTGAAGGATTGGATTTTTTCGGCCAGTCCCTCGGGAAAATCCCGCGCCACACCGCCCGGACGGAAATAGGCCGCGTGCATGCGCGCCCCGCACACCGCCTCGTACATGTCCATGATCCGCTCCCGCTCGCGGAAGCAGTAGATGAACATGGTCATGGCACCCACATCGAGACCGTGGGCCCCCAGGAACAGGAGATGGTTGAGGATGCGGGTCAGCTCCGCGTAGATCACCCGGATGTACTGGGCCCGCTCCGGGGCCTGGACCCCCATCAGCTTCTCGACCGCCAACACCCAGGAGTGCTCCTCGCTCATCATCGACATGTAGTCGAGACGGTCGAAATAGGGCACGCCCTGCAGGTAGGTCTTGTGCTCCAGAAGCTTTTCGGTGCCGCGATGCAGGAAGCCGATGTGCGGATCGGCCCGCTCCACCACCTCGCCGTCGAGTTCCAGCAGCAGACGCAACACGCCGTGCGCCGCCGGATGCTGCGGTCCGAAGTTGACCGTGTAGTTCAGGAATTCGGTTTTTTGCGCTTGCGTTTCCATCGCCAACGTCTCGGCTCCTAGAGAGTGTGGCGGTAGGGTTCGCGATTTCCCCGCTCAAGGGAGATCGGTTCCCGGACAATACGGCCCAGCGTTTCGTCGTAGCGCACCTCGATCCGGCCCGTGACCGGAAAGTCCTTGCGCAACGGATGGCCGTCGAAATCGTATTCGTTGAGGATGCGCCGCAGATCCGGATGGCCCGAAAAAAGAATGCCGACCAGATCGTACGCCTCGCGCTCGTACCAGTCGGCACAGCTCCACAGCGGGGTCACCGAGGGGATCGCCTCGCCCTCGGCCAGGGCGCACTTGATCCGCAGCCGATGGTTCTTGTAGACCGACAACAACTGGTAGACCACCTCCAGGGGCTTGTCCCGTTCCGGATAGTGGACGCCCGCCAGATCGATCATCTGGTGGAAATTCAACGCCGGATCATCGCGCAGCACGGTCATGACGGCGATCAGGTTCTCGGGGATCACCCGCACGACCAGGGCATCGCCGATCCGCTCGCGAGGCAGATCCGGCAGACGTTCCGTCACCGCGGCTTCGAGTGTGTCGAGGGTTTCGGGGGTCATCGCTTCACCCTACCAGTTTCTTGGGCGGACGCACGCCGTTGGCACCCCAGCCACCATCGAAGGTATGGGTGCGATGGATTTTCTTGTGCAGTTGCAGGACACCGTACAGGAAGGCCTCGGCGGTGGGCGGGCAGCCGGGAATGTAGACATCCACCGGCACGACGCGATCGCAGCCGCGCACCGTGGAGTAGCCGTAGTGGTAATAGCCGCCGCCATTGGCGCAGGAGCCCATGGAGATCACCCAACGGGGCTCGGGCATCTGGTCGTAGAGCTTGCGCAGGGCCGGGGCCATTTTGTTGGTGAGGGTGCCGGCCACGACCATCACGTCGGACTGACGCGGCGAGCCGCGAAAGACGATGCCGAAGCGGTCGAGGTCGTAGCGGCTGGCGCCGGCCTGCATCATCTCCACCGCGCAGCAGGCCAGACCGAAGGTCATCGGCCACATGGAGCCGGTGCGCGCCCAGTTGGCCAGCGTATCCACCGAGGTGAGCAGAAAGCCGCGCTCACCCACCTCCTGGGCCACGCCCTGGACAAACGGATCGTTCAATCCCATTCCAATGCCCCCTTCTTCCAGACATAGGCATAGCCGACCAACAGAATCAGCAGAAAGAGAACCATCTCCACGAAGCCGATCACGCCGAGTTGCCTGAAGGAGACGGCCCACGGAAACAGGAACGCGGCCTCGAGATCGAACACCACGAAAAGAATGGCCAGCAGATAGAATCGGACATCAAAGGGGATGCGGATGCCGCTCAGGGGGGAGAAGCCGCATTCGTACTGGGCGCGTTTCTTGGGATCCGGATTGCGCGGCCCGAGAAGAAAGGACATCACCTGGGTGACGACGGCCATGCCGCCGGCGATGGCCAGAAAAACCAGAATGGGAAAATAATTCTCAAGCATCTCGGCCATGCTCCACGGAGGGGTTGCGCTGTCGTGCTTTCGCTTCAGGCGCCATTCATGGGTGAGCCGCATGATGACGCGCCGGAATTTCTACCATCGCACGCGCTCCGGGTCAAGCGGTTCCGCAATGCCGGGATCAAAAAAATTGTATATTCATGGCTGGATACATTATCGAACCGTATCGCGACGCATCATTATACTATCAGAATATGTTAAACATCTGAGGGTCATCAGCCGTTCTTCTTGCCCGATCCCGCTTTTCACCCGCTCCAGGGGCGCTTTAACAAACATTTAACCATCCAGACCCATTGCGAGGACCAGCGACGCGCAATCATCAAATTCGCCCGCTCCGCGAACAACCGTTCGAACAACTCCAGGTAGGCGCCGCACATGCGATCTGCGGTGAACGGGTATTCCAGCACCTTTTGACGCCAGGAATTTCGTTCTTCCCGCATTGTGAACAGAACGTTTTCCAGTGTCTCGGGTGTATATGGAATGCCGTATCCATCACCATATTCGGCCATCGAGCCGCTCTCCAGGTACAACAACGGCAGACCGCACATCGCCCCCTCCAGGAGGTGATTGGGGCCGGCCTCGAAACGCGAGGCGGTCAGGTAGACATCGTGGCCACGCAACTCCTCGGCCAACGCCTCCCCCGTGCACGGCGGCACATACCGCCCGTTCTCGATGCGCTCCCCCTCTGGCAGTCTGCCGACGAAGGTGAAGCGCAGCCATTCGTTCCAGGGGGATTGGCCCTGCAGGGCATCGAGTCGCCGATAGATGTCCCACCCTTTGTTGGCGTGGGTGCTCCAGTGGTGGGTGACGATGCGCAGGCAACCGTCCTGGGCGCGGGTACCGGAGTAGCCGGGGCGCCACAGTCCGGCATCCGCGCCATTCAGAATCACCGAGGCCGGACGATCCGCCCCGAATCCGGATGCCAGATAGCACGACCGCGCCCATTGGCTGACGAACACCGTGTGGTCGGCGATCCGGTTGGCGTGAATCCGGAACCGGTTGAAGGTTTTCGACCCATCGTCGCGCGCCTCGCTGGTGTTGTTGATGCGGTGGACGACGAGAGCCTTTTTGTTGACGAACAGGAGATAACGCAGAATGTCGGCGTGGTCGTAGGCGGAAATGCGCAACCGGCCCTCCGGTTCGGCCAGGAGGATGATGTCCAGGTCCCGTGGCGTCAAGTCGTGGCACACCTCGTGGCCCCTCTGGCGCAAATAGGCGCCCAGCACGCTCCCGAAGCGATTGCCTCCCCCCCATGGCCCAGACTGAAGCCGCATGCCGATGCTGATTTTCAATGGATCAACCTGTCCGAAGGAGTGCCACCGCCATCCTGAAAACTGTGACACATACGGACAATCTCATCAATCCATCTTGACACTTCTCCCGCAATTCTGTATTAAAGGTGCCTGTCACGTAGAAGCGTGCAAGCGCAACAAACCACCCGCGACATGCCCAGGTAGCTCAGTTGGTAGAGCAGAGGACTGAAAATCCTCGTGTCGGCAGTTCAATTCTGTCCCTGGGCACCATTCAAATCAAAGAGTTACACTCAAGCACGGGCTTGTTCCGTTTCCTGAATGTGTAATTCCTGTGTAACTCTGCCAGAAGAATCCCCCTCCCCTGCCAGCCGGTAACGTTCATCCAGACGGTTCATGGCCGCCATCATGTGTTCGCCATTCTGATGGCCGTACCGCTCCACCATGGCCAAGGTCTTATGACCGGAGATGTGTTTGACCGTCGGAAGATCAATTCCAGCCTGCACCAGATGCGTGATGGCCGTGTGCCGCAACGTGTGTCTGACCACTTGGTTGGGATCAAGCCCGGCGGCATCTGCGGAGGTGGTCGTGATGGGATTGGGACAAGGATGAAGACTGAAAACGACACGAATGTCGTTTTCAGTCTTCATCCTTACGTCCAGGACACCGCCTCAAGGCTGGGCATGCACCGCCGGACCATCGAACGCGCGATGCAACCAGGCAGACCACCCGAACCATACAGACGGTCCACTCGACCGCACCGCACGAATCCGACGCACCCCGCCCCGCCTCACCCGGCGGGCACCAGCCTTCCGGTCCCGCTCACCAGTCGCGCAACAGGCCGTGGACGATGCGACGGGCGTTGCGTCCCGCCCCTTCCACCGACGGATTGAGCAGCCATTGAATCTGACTCACCGCGGCCAGCGACAACGCCACCACCCGGCGGGCGGTCTCGTGACGGCCTGGGGTGCTCTCCAGGGCCCGTGCCACGCTCAAGGCCAAATCCGCCACCTCGTTCAACCCCCGTGAGGCGGCCTGACGGTGAAACGCCCCCATGGAACGGGAAATGTGATCGGTGGAGACCGCACCCGCCCCCCGCTCCTCCACGATCTTGAGCTGATCGCTCACATCCATCATCCAGTCGGTTGCCTCCCGCTTGAACTCGGACGGAGGCACGAAGCGGATGACCTGTATTTCGTCATTCATCGGCTTGGACCACTCTTGGAGTTTCATCGCCTGGGTACCTCGCATGAACCAGATGCGCAATTGTTAACCTCGTTGTCAAGAATCAGGTTGCCATAGCTAAGTTAATGCAATTTATATACCATTCATAGAATTGACACCTGCCAACACGGCAAATACATAAACAAACACATACTTTTCTCCGCACACCCCAAAACGACGCCGGGAAATCCGTGCCCGGGCAACGTCCAAAAAGTTGCCGACGCAAGAAAAGTTGCACCTGGACACCCATGCTGCCAGGATAGAAAGGTCGTGACGTCCTCCCGGCGCAAGAACCGACAACCACCCCAACCCCAATCCCGGAGAGCGCCCAGCATGCACCCCAAACCCACCACCGCGCTCGTCACCGGCGGTGCGCGCCGCATCGGCGCCGCCATCTCCCGCGCCCTGGCCCAACGGGGTCTGGCCGTGGTCATCCATCACGGCCACTCCCCGCACGAGGCCACCGCCCTGATCCGGGAAATCGCCGCCCAGGGTGGAGAGGCCCACGCCCTCGAGGCCGACCTGGGCGATCCATCCGAGCTTCAAACCCTCCTGGAACGGGCCGAGGAGCGGCTCTCGGGCCGCCCGGTCACCCTGCTGGTCAACAACGCCGCCATCTTCGAACGCGGGGATCTCATCGACACCTCCCTGGAGTTGTGGCAACGCCACCTGGAGATCAACCTCACCGCGCCGTTTCTGCTCACCCGCGACTTCGCGCGCCGACTCCCGGAAGGGGAGCACGGCCAGATCATCCAGATCATCGACCAGCATGCCGATCGTCCGCGTCTCCATTACGCCGCCTACTCGGCAGCCAAATCGGCCCTCTGGACCCTGACCCGCCAGGCCGCCCTGGAACTGGCTCCCCGGATCCGCGTCAACGCCATCGGTCCCGGTCCGATCCTGCCGGCACCGGGCGACTCCGCCGCCACCTTCGCCCAGATCGGTTCCGCCACCCCGCTGCGCCGCGCGGGCAACACCGATGACATCATCTCCGCGCTCCAATTCCTCATGGATCATGACTTTGTGACCGGAGAGTTGATACGGGTGGACGGCGGGGAGCATCTGCGTTAAGATGACAAGGGAATCCATTAAAGCAAATAATCATCGACAGCGTGCGCTTTCCCTTATGATCGTTTTCAACGTGATGCGCCTGCTCACGCCGCTCCTCTCGCTGCTCCTGCTCGCCCCGGCCCTCGGCTGGGCCGGCGATCCCCTGTTCAAAACCGTCATCAGTGTCGTCGGACCGCGCAACCTCTCCTTTCTGCCCATCGACCTGATCCCCGCCATCGGCGCGGACCGCGACGAAGGCATCGAGGTGCAACTCCGTCATGTCGAGGGCGGCGGATTGGCCATCAAGGAACTGGTCTCCCGCAACAGCGACTTCACGGCAGTGGGATTCCCGGCTCTCATGTCCCTCAAGGCCAACGGCGGCGATCTGGTCGGCGTGGCCGCCCTCTCCGACGCGACCCAATTCGTGCTCGTGGTGCGCAAGTCCCTCGAACACGAAATCACCCGCATCGCCGATCTGAAAGGGCGCATCGTCGGCGTGCATACCAGCGCGGTCAACGCCAAAACCATGTCCCAACAGCTCCTCGAAATGCTCCTCAAGGCCGACGGCCTGCAAACGCGCGAGGCACGGGTCATCTCCACCGGACAGGATTGGACCCGGCGCGCCATGCTCCTGGACTCCGGACAGATGGATGCCATCGTCTCCGAAGAGCCCTTCGCCACCTGGCTGCTGCAACAAGAAAAGGTGTTCTTTCTGCGCAATCTCGCCGACCCCGACAGCAACCGCGACATCGCCGGATCCCGAGTCCTCCACGCCACCGTGGCCACCCGTCCCGACGTGATCGCCAACGAGCCGGAAAAGGTCAGACGGCTGGTCAACGCCGTGCGACGCTCCCTGCGCTGGATCGCCGCACACACCCCGGAAGAGGTGGTGGAACAGCTGGCGGGCACCTCCGAAGAGGAAAAGGGACTGATCCGCGTCTGCCTGCGCAAATATCCGCGCCTGTTCAGCCGCGACGGGGCCTTCTCCAACCTGCAAATCGCGGCAACCAACCAGTTCTTCCATGCCGGATCCCCGGAAGCGACCGCCGTGCGCATGGAGAATCTCATCAACGACCAATGGGCCGGACGCAAGGAGTGAACCCCTCGAACGTCACGACCCGCAAGGATGTGCTGCCACGCCAGGCGGCCAGCCGCGCCGCGATCACCACACTCCTGATGATCGTGGTGATCGCGCTGCTCGCCTTCTGGTTGCAGCTCACCGCCATGAACCGCACCGCCCACCAGATCATGACCTCCCTGGAACGGTTCCATGCCGACAAGTTGGTCCTGCTGGAACAGGAGTGGCAGGAACAGGCGGTCCGACTCCACAACCGGCTGGAACTGCTCGATCTCTTTGCCCGCGGGGTGGGGGCCTGGGATGAGCTGACCGCCTCGTTGCGTCAGGAGAGCGGCGCCTCCTTCGCGGCGGTGGTGATCACCGACGAGGCGCGCCAGGTGCTCCACGTCCATCCGTCCCACTTTTCCGGTCTGCCGGAAACCCTTGAATTCAGCGGCAACAACGGCTGGCACGTCTCCACCACCACCGGCGTGCTTCACCGCTGGATCGCCCAACCGTTCTGGCTCGGTCCGATCGGACATGGGGAGATCTTCGTCCTGGTGGCCATCGAAAACGGACTCCTGTTCCGCGCCACCCTGCCCTTCACCGAACTCTTCGTGATCCACGAGGGACGGGTGATGGCCAGCTCGCGGGGCAACACGTCACCTCCCCCCGAATCCCTCCTCGACACGACCTTCTGGAACAAAAACCAGCGCATCGACCAGATCATCATTCCCTGGCGCAAGAACGATCCCGACAGCCCGCGCCTGGTGATCCGCCATGTCACGGAATCGCTTTTCTCGGTGACAGAGCTTCTGATCGTGGGCGTGGCGCTGTTCGCCCTGATCTCCTGGCTGTTCTGGAAAAGCCTCGGCTCCTGGATGATCCGCATCACCCGACGCATCAACACCCTCGGCTGGGTGGCCGAGGCCTTCTCCAGGGGATTGGATCTCACCCCGGAGATCCGCGACGCCCTCCACGCCGTGCGCGACAAGAGCCTCGACGAGGTGACCATGGTCGCCGATGCCATCGCCATGGCCCAGGAGGTGGTCGCCCGGGAGTTGCGTGCCCGTCTCGAGGCCCAGGCCGACCTGGGCCGCATGAGCAGTCACAACCAGCTCCTGCTCGAGGCCGCCGGCGAGGGGATCTACGGTCTGGACCCCTCCGGTCGCACCACCTTCATCAATCCCGCCGCCGCGCGCATGATCGGCTGGCGTCCCGAGGAGATCATCGGCACCTCCCTGCACGACCGGGTGCATCACACCCATGCCGATCAATCCCCCTATCCGCGCCACGAATGCCGGATCTTCGCCGCGATCCGCTCCGGCGAGACCCAGGTGGTCAACGATGAGCTGTTCTGGCGCAAGGATGGCACGGCCTTTCCGGTCGAATATACCTCCACGCCGATCCGCGACCAGGGTGAAATCCGCGGCGCGGTGGTGGTGTTCCGCGACATCTCGGAACGGTTGCGCGCCGAGAAACAGGCCCGCGACTACCTGACTTTCCAGCGGGTGATCAACGGTCTGCACGAGATCTCCTACCACCGCGTGCCGCTCGACGAACTGTTGGACCAGGCCCTGGCCTTCATCCTGTCGGTGCCCTGGCTGGCGATCCAGGCCAGGGGGGCGATCTTCTTGAACGAATCCCAAACCGATACCCTGCGCTTGACCGCCCAACTGGGACTCGACGACCAACTGCTCACCTTGTGCGCGCGGGTCGCCCATGGACACTGTTTGTGCGGGCGGGCGGCGCTCTCCCGGCAACCGCTGCATGCCGACCGGGTGGACGAACGCCACGAAATCACCTTTCCCCAGATGCCGCCCCATGGTCACTACGCGGTGCCGATCCTCTCCGGGGAGCGGCTTCTGGGGGTGTTGACCCTCTATCTGGCCCATGGCCAGCCCTACAACCCCGAAGAAGAGCTGCTGCTGATGGCCATGTGCCAGACCCTGGGCAGCATGATCGAACGCAAGCGGCTCGAAGAGTCGCTGCAATACCAGAACACCTTTCTGGAAGAGAAGGTGCGTGAACGCACCGCCGAACTGCACGACCATCTGGCCGCATTGAAGAGCGCCCAGAATCAGCTGATCCAGTCCGAGCGGCTCGCGGCCCTGGGCGGACTCGTGGCGGGCATCTCCCACGAAATCAAAACCCCGGTGGGCACCAGCTTCACCGCCGTGACCTATCTGGAAAGCGAATTGAACAAATTCCTCGCCCACTACCGGGAAGGCACCCTCTACCGGGAAGATCTGGACGCCTTCGTGGAGAACGTCGGCGAGGCCTCCCGGCTGATCCAGGCCAATCTGCGGCGCGCCTCGGATCTGATCTTGAGTTTCAAGCAGGTGGCGGTGGATCAGACCAGCCAGGAGAAACGCCGCTTCGACCTCAAGGAGTATCTGGACGAAACCGTCTTCACCCTGCGTCCCAAGCTCAAGAACGCCCCCCATCGCGTCACCGTGCAGTGCGCGGAGGGGATCGTGCTGTACACCTTTCCGGGCGCCGTGTCGCAGATCGTGGCCAACTTCATTCTCAACTCCCTGGCCCACGCCTTCGGAGCCGGCCAGGCGGGTCGCATCGACATCGAGGCCGGTCTCATCGACCCGGCCACGGTGTTCCTCCACTATCGGGACAACGGTCAGGGCATGGACGCCGAAACCGTGAAACTGATCTACGAACCCTTCTTCACCACCAATCGCAATCAGGGCGGCAGTGGACTCGGCATGCACATCGTCTACAATCTGGTGACCCAGCGCCTCAACGGGACCATCGAAACCCGCAGCGCGCCTGGCGCCGGAACGGAGTTCCGGATCCACTTCCCCGTTTGACCGGACCAGGAGCCCAACCCCATGAACCAGCCCGCGCGTCCCTCGGACTCCCTGTTGTCGGGACACATCCCCAGCCGGGGCGGCCCGGTCGCGGCCCCGCCGTTCGCCGCGGAAGGGGCCTGGAAAATCATGGTGATCGACGACGATCCCGATCTGCACCCCCTGACCCGGCTGGTGCTCAAGGATCTGCTCTTCGACGGTCGGCGCATGAGTTTCATCCACGGCTACTCCGGGGCCGATGCCCGGCGTCTGATGGTCCAGCATCCGGATACTGCGGTGCTGCTGCTCGACGTGATGATGGAGAGCGATCGCGAGGGGCTGGAGGTGGTGCGATACATTCGCGACACCCTGGAGAACCCCTGGGTGCGCATCATCCTGCGCACCGGTCAGCCGGGACTGGCCCCGGAGGCGGAGGTGATCGCCGCCTACGACATCAACGACTACAAGGACAAGGTGAACTTAAGCAACCAGAGCCTGATCACCTCGGTGACCGCGGGTTTGCGCGCCTTCAAACTGTTGGACACCATCGAAAAGACCCGTCGCGGCATGCACCGGGTGATCGACGCCTCCGGGAGCCTCTACGAGTTCCACTCCATGGGACAGCTGGCGCAGACCATTCTCGAGCAGTTCGGACTGGTGATCAATCCCGGTCAGTCCGCCACGGACGCCTTTGCCGCCACCCTCAAACATGGGGTGATCCGCATCCATGCCGCCACCGGACAACACGCGCCGCTGATCGGTCAACCCGTGGACGAAGTGCTCTCCTCGGATCTGGTCACCCTGACCTGGCAGGCGTTGCGCGAGCGGCGTCCGTTGTTCTCCGAGCAGGTGTTCATCGGCTATTTCCGCACCCGCAACGGCCTGGAGAATCTGCTGCTGCTGGATGCCGGGCGGCGTCTGAGCGAGGTGGATCGGGATCTGATCGAACTTTTCTCCGCCAACGTCACCGCCTCGTTCGAGCAGCTTCTGCTCCATCGCGAGATCATCGCCACCCAGAAGGATGTCACCTTCACCCTGGGCGAGGTGATCGAGACCCGGAGCGGCGAGGCGGGACAGCATGTGCGGCGCGTGGCGGAGAATTCGCGTCTTCTGGCGCAGTTCGCCGGTCTGCCGGCGCGTGACTGCGAGTTGTTGCGCATGGCCTCGCCGATGCACGATCTGGGCAAGATCGGCATTCCGGACGCGATCCTCAACAAGCCCGGTCCCCTGACCGACGAGGAGTGGCGCATCATGCGCTCGCACACCCAGATCGGCCATCAGGTGCTCGGCAACTCCGATCAGCCGATCATTCGCACCGGCGCGATCATCAGCTTGCAGCATCACGAGAAGTGGGACGGCACCGGTTATCCCAACGGTCTGGCCGGCGAGGCGATTCACATCTTCGCGCGCATCACCTCGTTGATCGACGTGTTCGACGCCCTGACCCACAAACGCACCTACAAGCCGGCCTGGAGCGTCGAAAAGGCGGTCGGGCAGATCCGCAAGGATCGCGGCACCCACTTCGATCCCGAACTGGTGGATCTGTTCCTGACCCATCTCGATGGGTTCCTGGAGATCCAGCAAGCGTTCGAGTGAGTCGATCCTTCCCGATTCCGCCCTTCTCTTCCCGCTTCTTCCCGGCCCGCCCCCCATTTCCGCCATCCACGCGGTCTTTGGCCCGCGAACCCCATCGTTTCGACGCGGAATGGTGTCCATCGACCCGTTTTGCCCGTTTTTCGTCCTGTTTGATGGCCAACAGGGACGCGCATAACGTGCCTTATCCCATGGACCGGATTTCGAAGTTGCCAGAAGCATCAAAATCCCCTATAACTTATAGGACAATTTCATGGAAGAATATCAATTCTAAACTATCACTTTCACGATGAAGCGCGAACCATCCAAAATGACGTTGACAACCAAGCGAGGGGATTCGGCATGATGCGACTGGGGGACATGAAGATCGGTGTCAAGGTGGCCGGGAGTTTCGGATTGGTGGGGCTGCTGTTCCTGGGGGTGATCTGGCAATACGATCAGACCCTGCATCGCACCCTGGACGGTTACCAGGGCGAGGTGTTGGAGCGGGTCGAGGTGGAGAAGAGTCAGGCGTTGCGACTCAACATCCAGATGCTGGAGGCCCGTCGCGGCGAAAAGGATTTTCTGTTGCGCAAGGATGGCAAGTATCTCGACGCCACCAACGAACGCATCACCGCCATGCACGCCACGGTGACCGAGATGCTCAAGAAGGCCACCCAGAACCAGGACGCCGAAAGCGCTCGCCTGGATCAGGAGATCCTGAACCGTCTCGACGAATACGCCCAGGCCTTCCGTGGCGTGGCCAAAAACGAGACCGACAAGGGCCTCACCCCCAACGCCGGTCTTCAAGGGATGTTCCGGGATGCCGCCCACGCCATGGAACAACAGATCCAACGGTACGATACCGATGAGATTTATTTGATTTTATTACAGATTCGCCGGGCGGAAAAAGATTTTCAACTGCGCCGGGAGCCGAAATACGCCGAACAACTCGCCAAGGCCATCGACCATTTCCGCAAGGAGATCGCCAGCTCCACCTTGAATGACGAGATGAAAAAGCACCTTGCCGGTTTGACGGACCGCTATCGGAAGAGCTTTCAGGATGGCATGGCAACGATCCAGTCCGGCAAGGGCGATGCCGGAGTGACGGAGGGGTTCCGCGAAGCGGCCCATCAGATGGAACAGGTGTTGCGGAGCCGTTATGTCCCCGGACTGGCCCGACTCTATCTGGAGCTGCGCAAGGATGAAAAGGATTATCAATTGCGTGGGGATGAGAAATATGTCGCCAGCGTGGCCAAACGTCTGGAGGCCATGCGCCAGGTGATCGGCGAATCCGCCATCGCGTCCGAGGATCGCGCCTCCATGGAAAAGACCCTGCAAACCTACAAACAGGCCTTCGAGGGACTTGTGGCCAAGAACAAGGAGATCGCCCAGAACGCCGAAAAGATGCGGGCCGCGGTCCATGCCATGGAGCCCCTGATCGAGGCTCTGGTGAAGGAGGCGAGCACCGACATGAGCAAGACCTCCGAGGAGACCTCCGCACGGGCCCAGAAGGATGCCGGCATCGCCCTGGGCGTGAGCGGGGTGATCCTGCTGTTGGGCGCCTTGCTGGCCTGGCTCATCGGACGGGCCATCACCACTCCGGTGCGGGCGTTGCAGTCGATGACCGAAACCTTTGGGCAGGGGGACCTGACGGTCGAAACCTCCATCCGCCAGAAGGACGAAGTGGGATTGATGGCCTCCTCCCTGTCCCAGACCGTGACCCGTCTGCGGGAGATCCTCGAGCAGGTCAAGATGGCCTCCAACGAGGTGGCCAATGGCAGCCAGCACCTGTCGGACGCGGCCCAGGAACTTTCCCAATCCTCCACCGAGCAGGCGGCAGCCATCGAGGAGACCTCATCGGCCATGGAGGAGATGACCCAGAGCATCCGTCGCAATCACGATCACGCCCAAACCACCGCGACCATCTCGCAACAGGCGGCCAAGGATGCGGTGGAGACCGGGGTGGCGGTGAAACGGGCGGTGGACGCGATGATGGAGATCGCCGAGAAGATCTCCATCATCGAGGAGATCTCCCGTCAGACCAACCTGTTGGCCCTGAATGCCGCCATCGAGGCGGCGCGGGCCGGGGAGCACGGCAAGGGATTTGCCGTGGTGGCCGCCGAGGTGCGCAAGCTGGCGGAACGGAGTCAGACCGCGGCCAGCGAGATCGGCGGACTCTCCGCCTCCAGCGTCTCGATTGCCGAACAGGCCGGCGGCATGCTGGCACGGCTGGTGCCCGACATCCAGAAAACCGCGACACTGATTCAGGAGATCTCGACCTCGAGCAGCGAGCAGACCCAAAGCGCCGAGCAGATCAACAGCGCGATCCAGTCCATGGATCAGGCGATCCAGCGCAACGCCGGCACCTCGGAGGAGATGGCGGCCACCTCGGAAGAGCTTTCCGCCCAGGCCGACACCCTGCAGAATTCGGTTGCGTTCTTCCGTACCGGTCGGGACGATCGGGCTCCCGCGCGACGGATGGACACCTCCCGGCCTCGCGGCGCCTCCCACCCGCCGGCCAAGATGGCGCTTGTCCACGCCCCGACGGCGCCCCATCGTGCCCTGCCCGCCCCCGCCGCGTCACGCCACCAGGGCGCCTCGGATGATGAATTCACCACCTTCTGATCGTCCCCACACCGCACCCGCCGTCTGACGGAAAACGATCTCCGACCAGATCGGCGGGCGACATGGACAGCAAGGGGGGGAACCCCACCCCCCTTGCCTTTCCTGGCACCGTCCCGGCAGCGACTCGACCATCGCCCGCACGGAGCAGATCGACAAACCGCTCCGTGACCAGAACCCCGTGTCGCTTTCCACGAAAATACCGTACACTCCAGGGCATCGCAGTCATCGTGTCAGCAGGTCGCCCGCATGCAATTCACCAGCTACGCATTCTTCCTTTTCATGCTCGTTTTCGTGGCCGCCTGGAAGCATCTGGGTCGCTGGCGCATCCCGTTGCTCAATGTGGCCAGCCTGATTTTCTACGGCGCCTGGAATCCCTACTACATCATCCTGCTCGTCTTCTCCTCCCTGATCGACTTTTACGGTTCGCTGGCCATCGTCCGCTGGCGTCACGCCGACCGGTTCATTCTGGCGATCACGCTCGGGGGCAATCTGCTGATTTTGATTTTTTTCAAATATTTTCTCTTCCTGCAAACCTTGACGTGCGATGCGCTTTCGCTCTTCTCCATCGTCTGCCAACCCACCGCCACCGCCTTCCTGCTGCCGGTCGGCATCAGTTTCTACACCTTCCAGTCCATGGCCTACACCATCGACGTCTACCGCCGTGAACTGGAACCCTCGCGCCGGTTAAGCGAATATTTCTGCTACATCTCCTTCTTTCCGCAACTGGTGGCCGGTCCCATCGAACGGGCCACCCACCTTCTGCCCCAGATCCGCCAGTTCGCTTCCAACACCCCCATCCCCCTGGAATGGCGTGAATCCGGCTCCCTGATCCTGCGCGGATTCTTCAAGAAAATGGTGATCGCCAACAATCTGGCCGCCTACGTGGATCCGGTCTTTGGCAACATGAGCCAATACTCCCTGACCACCATCCTGTTGGCCACGCTGTTCTTTTCGATCCAGATCTACGGGGATTTCTCCGGCTATTCCGACATCGCCAAGGGGTTGGCACGGATGATCGGCGTGCGGCTGATGGACAATTTCAACTACCCCTATGCCGCCACGAGCATGCGTGAGTTCTGGCATCGCTGGCACATCAGCCTGTCACTCTGGCTGCGCGACTACCTCTACGTCGGCCTGGGCGGCAACCGACTCGGCAAGGGACGCACGATCGCCAATCTCATGGCCACCATGACCCTCGGCGGGATCTGGCATGGGGCCAGTTACAATTTTCTGCTCTGGGGGGTCTACCACGGACTGCTCCTCTCCCTGGAAAGGCTCGAATGGTGCCTGCTCCCGGAACGGACCCCGGTGGCGATCCGTTGGTTCTCCACCATGCTGCTGGTCGGATTCGGCTGGTTTCTGTTCCGCCTGGAGTCAATCGCCGACCTGGGCGTGCTGGCCTGGAAATTCCGCACCATCGCCTGGGGATCCGGGATCAACCAACCCCCGGATCTGTTGATGCTTTTTGCCTTTTCCTTCTATCTTCTGGTCATGACCTGGGAGTTGAAGGTGCTCAAACGACGCCTGATGCCCCTGCGTGAAAGCCATCCACTCTGGCGGGGTGCCCTGGTGTTCGGACTCCTGGGCATCTACCATCTCACGGCCCCATCCATGGACCGGATGTTCATCTACTTTCAATTCTAGGGGCGTGCGGTGATGATGCGTACCGGGTGGATCCCCCTTTTGGCGCTGCTCTTTCTGGCGGGCAACCTGGCCATTCTCTCGGACGAGTCGTTCATTCCCCCTTCCAGGATGTTCCTGGATCCCGAGTTTAGCTATAAATATCACCATTACACCCAACGCCCCCAGGTGGACCATCTGATCCTCGGCAACTCCCGCTCCAAGCCCCTCGATCCGACCACCCTGTCCCAGGCGCTTTCCCAACCCGGAAAACCACCCGTCACGGTCCACTCCCTCTCGGTGGGAGGCGGCTACTTTCCCTTCTATCATGAGCTGATGAACCGGCTGATCGCGGACCGGCCACCCAAGACCCTGATTCTCTCCGTGAGTCCACGGGATTTCAAACTCCGCCACCGGTTGGCCAACTCGATCCGCGAACAGCTGCTCAACTCCTCGGGCCACGCCTTGCGGGTCATCCAGTACGCGGCGTTCTTCCGCTGGCTGGAAGCCAAAAGCGCGGATTCCATCGCCGCCACCATGCCCCTGCTCTACTATCGCCAACGGGTTCTGGCCCTGCTCGTTCCCGACTCCCTGCGCACCTGGTCGCAACCGCGTTGGGGGAGCCCACAGACCTACTGGCAACAGGCGGCCTGGAAAACCATCCAGAATCTGGAAACCCCGCGGAGCTTTCTGCCGGAAGGGCCCGAAGCCTGGCTGCGCCGGCTGCACGGCTATCCGGAACGACTGTCCGCCCTGGTCGATTGGCAGCCCCCCGTTGATGCGTTGGTCGATTCCTTCGGCGGCCTCCTGCCCGGCCCACCCCCGTCACCCGATGCGGAGAGGCAAAAAGACAAACAGTGGCGCGATCAACAACCGATCTGGGAGCAGGCCCGGCTCGATCCCGACTGTCAGCGGGAGTTCGTGCTGGAGGATCAGCGCGGCAAAACTCTCCAGCGGCAATTCCTGGCGGACCTGCAAGCGCGGGGAACCCGACTGTTCTTCGTGATCGTGCCGGCGGTGCGTCTGGAAGGGTGCGAGAACAACCTGGAGGTCCAGCGCCAATGGCTGGAACAGATGGCGATCCTGCGCGCGGAGTTCCCCAATCTGCGCGGCATCATCGACTTGAACCGCAACTTCACCCATGCCTACCGGAATCCGGAATCGTATGGGGATGTCGGCGAGCATCTGACCCTGGAGGCGGGTCGTCGGGTCACCCGCGAGCTGGCCGAGGCCCTGCGCGCGTTCGGGGATTGAGGAGTCAGACGGCCAGCCTCCCGCCTGGAGGGGGAGTCAGCCGGCTGAGGTGGTCTGTCAATCGTTCGCGCTCCCCGCCCCTGGAAAAACGGTCACGGCTCTCCAAACCGCACCCATTTTGGGATGCGTCGCTTTCCGCAAGGCTGCGTGCGAAATACGGGCGTCGTTTCCAAACTTGCATGATGGGGGGAGAACCCCCTCACCCCCCAACCGTGGACCCCCCTTAC
>NZ_JBZVFG010000047.1:0-30044 GCF_058402785.1 Candidatus Magnetaquiglobus sp. | reverse complement strand
TCTTGGTCTTTGGTCTTGGTCTTTGGTCTTGGTCTTTGGTCTTGGTCTTTGGTCTTTAGCTTTTAGCGCGCTCTACAAAAAAGCGTTTTTTTCGCGCCTTTTGCGAAAAAAACGCTGCGCGCCGCCTTGGTTCCAAGGAGGTGTTTTGCGCTGTTTGCAAAACACCTCCTTGGAACCCTTGCCAGAACAGGCCGCCGGAGGCGGCTTGGTCGATGACATGCAATTCGCCCTGGGTCGTTGCCCAAAACCGGCAACGACCCAGGGCACATAAGACCGCGCGCTTGCGCCCTTTTTCGCAAAAGACGCGAAAAAGGGCTTATCGTGAAAAGCGCGCGAAAGTCAAAGTCACACAATCAAAAACCAAACCTCAGGGCTTCGCCCCGAACCCCACCAGGGGCCATTGGCCCCTGGACCCCACCCTATCAAACCTCAGGGCTTCGCCCCGAACCCCACCAGGGGCCATTGGCCCCTGGATATCAAACCTCAGGGCTTCGCCCCGAACCCCACCAGGGGCCATTGGCCCCCGAACCCCAGAGACCATTGGCCCCATAAACCCACACCCCCAAAAAAACACCGGCCAGACCCGCCCCAAACTCCCCGGAGCGGACCTGGCCGGTGGCCAGAATCACCTACTTGTCAAAGGGTTTATCGATCGATCAACCCAACACCCCCAAAACCGCACTCAACTGGGACGAATTCAACGAACCAAGCTGCGTCATGGTCAAACCGCCATACTGAACACCACCCAAGGTCACACCATTCACCTGCGTCGAGGTGAGACCCGCCAACGCGGTCGTGGTCAGGACCGAAATGTTGGTGGTGGTCAGGTACGAGATGTCGATGTACTCCAATCCACGCACCTGCGTCGAGGTCAACGAGGCCACCTGGGTGGTGGTCAACACCGACACCTGGGTCGAGGTCAACGCGGTCATCTGCGCCGAGTTGATGCCACCGAACTGCGTGGCCGTCAGATAACGCAGATCCGTGGTCGTCAGGGCACCCACCGAGGTGGTGGTCAGCGAACCCAACTGGGTCGCCGTCAGAATGCCCATCTGGGTCGTGGTCAGATAAGCCACGTCCGTGGACTCCAGACCGCCCATCTGCGTGGACGTCAGACCGCTCATCTGCGTGGTGGTCATGGACGCCACCTGGATGGTGCTCAACGCCGCCACCTGGGTGGATTTCAGACCGCCCAGCTGGGTCGTGTTCAACACCTTGAGACCCGTGGTGGTCAGCGCGTTCAACTGCGTCTGACTCAACACGCTCAACTGCGTGGCCACCAGACCACCGATATTCGTGGTGGTCATCACGCCGATCATCGTGGTGGTCAAACCACTCAGCGTCGTCGCGGTGATGCCGCCCAACTGCGTGCTGGTCATGCCGTTCACCTGGGTGGTGCTCATCGCCCCCAACTGCGTCGAGGTCAGACCGCGCAACTGCGTGGTGCTCATGACCGCGATGCCGGTGGTGGTCAGACCCGTCAACTGCGTGGTGGACAGGGCATTCAGATGCGTGGACTTGATCCCCGTCAACTGGGTCGTGGTCAACGCCTTGATCTCCGTCGTGGTCAGACTGCCCGCCTGAACCGTGGACAGACCCCCCACCTGGGTGGTGTTCAACGCACCCAACTGGGTCGTCGTCATCACCTGGATCTCGGTGGTCGAGATGCCACCCACCTGCGTCGCACTCATCGAAGCGATCTGCGTCGTGGTGATGATCGCAAACTGCGTCGTGGTGAAGGCGCCGATCTGCGTGGACTTCAGACCACCCACCTGCGTGGTGGTCAACACCTTCAGATCGGTGGTGGTCATCACCCGCATCTGGGTGGTGGTCAATCCACCCACCTGAGTCGAGGTCAACCCGCTCACCTGGGTCGTGGAGAGCAGCGCGATCACCGTGGTGGTCAAGCCGCCCATCTGCACCCCGCTCAACGAACCCATTTGGGTCGCGGTCAGATTGCCCAACTGCGTGGTCGTCATGCCACCCATGGTGGTGCTGGTCAGACCCGCGATCTGCGTCGTGTTCAGGGACACCAAGCCCGTGGTGGTCAACGACTGCATCTGGGTGACCGACAAGGCACCCAACTGCGTGGATTTGATACCCGTCAACTGGGTGGTGGTCAACGCCTTGATCTCGGTCGTGGTCAACCCACCGGTCTGGGTCGTGGAAAGCGCCCCGATCTGCGTGGTGTTGAACGCACCCAACTGGGTCGTGGTCAGGCTGCTCAACTGGGTCGTGTTCAGACCCGTCACCTGCGCCGACGCCAGCGAACCGATCTGCGTGGTGGTCAGAATGCCGGTCATGGTGGTGGTCAAAGCCGCCAGCTGCGAACTCTTCAAACCGCCGATCTGGGTCGTGGAGAGCGCCTTGAGACCGGTCGTGGTCAGAGCATTGCCCTGGGTGGTGGTCAGGCTGCCCAACTGCGTCGAGGTCATGCCCGACAACTGCGTCGTGGTCATGCCGGCGATCGCGGTGGTGGTCACACCCCCTACCTGGGCCGAGGTCAATGCACCCAACAGGGTGGTGGTCAGCACCGAGAACTGCGTGGTGGTCAACGCACCCATCCCGGTCGAGGTCAAACCGCCGATCTGGGTCGTGGAGAGCGCCTTGAGCCCGGTCGTGGTCAAGCTCTTGAGCTGGGTCGTGGTCAGGCCGCCCAACTGGGTGGACTTGATCCCGGTCAGCTGCGTGGTGCTCAACGTGGCCACGCTCGAGGTGGTCAGACCCGCCAACTGGGCCAAGGCAAGACCGCTCAAAGCCGTGGAGGTGAGGTTGCCCATCTGGGTCGTGGTCATCACGCCGATCTGCGTGGTGGTCAAACCACCCACCTGGGTCGAGGAGATCGCCCGCACCTGGGTCGTCGTCAACGTGCTGGTCTGGGTGGTGGTCATCACCGCCAGCTGCGCAGACTTGAGACCGCCAATCTGGGTCGTGGTCAGCGCCTTGACCTGCGTCGTGGTCATGATCGCGGTCTGCGTGGCCGTCAACGAACCCAACTGGCTCGAGGTCAGGCCACCCAACAACGTCGTGGTCAGACTGGTCAGGCCGGTCGTGGTGAGGCTGGCCACCTGGGTGGCGTTCAGACCACCGATCTGCGTGGTCTTCAAGCTGCCCAGCTGGGTCGTGGAGATGCCGCGCATCTGGGTGGCGGTCAGACCGCCGAGCTGCGTGGTGCTCAACGCGGCCAGACCCGTGGTGGTCATGGACAACAGTTGCGTGGTGGTCAACGCCGCCAGTTGCGTGGATTTGAAGCCGCCCAGCAACGTGGTGGAGAGCGTGGCCATGCCGGTGGTGCTCATGCCGCCCAGCTGAGTCGCCGTCATCGCACCGAGCTGCTGGGTGCTCATGTTGGCGATCTGCGTGGTGCTCATCGCACCGATGCCCGCCGCGCCCAACCCGCCCAACTGGGTCGAGGAGAGCCCGCCCAACTGCGTGGTGCCAAGACCGCGGAACTGGGTGGTGGTCAGACCCGCCAGTTGCGTGCTCTTCAGACCCGCCAACTGCGTGGTGGTCAGGGTGTTGAGACCCGTGGTGGTCAACACGAGCATCTGCGTGGTGGAGAGCGCCCCCAGCGAGGTCGAGGAGAGCCCCTTCAACTGGGTGGTGGTCAACGCGGCCACGCTCGTGGTGGTCATGCCGCCCACCTGGGTGGCGTTCAGGGCACCAACCAGGGTCGTGGTCAAAGCCGCGAACTGGGTCGTGGACATCGCGCCCATGTCGGTTCTGGTGAGGCCGCCGATCTGGATCGTGGAGAGCGCAGCCAGGCCGGTGGTCGTCAGCGAACGCACCTGGGTGGTGGTCAGCGCGGCCAACTGCGTGGATTTCACACCCGACAACTGCGTGGTGTTCAAGGCACCCACATGGGTGGTCGTGAGACTGCGCGCCTGGACCGTGGAGAGTCCGGCGATCTGGGTCGCGGTCAGGGACGACAGCTGGGTCGTGGTCAGAACGCTCACCGCCGTCGTGGTCAGACCACCAAGCTGGGCAATGCTCAACACCCCGATCTGCGTGGTGGAGAGGTTGCCGCTCTGGGTGGTGGTCAGGGTCGCCAGCTGCGTGGACTTCACCCCCGCGATCTGGGTCGTGGTCATGGCACGCAGATCGGTGGTGGTCATCACACCCACCTGGGTGGTGGTGAGACCGCCCAACTGGGTCGAGGTCATGCCGCCAAGCTGCGTGGTGGTCAACCGCGCCATCTGCGTGGTGGAGATGCCCGTCACCTGAACCGCGGTCAACGCGCCGAGCTGGGTGGCGGTCAGATAACCGAACTGGGTCGTCGAGAAGGCCATCATCTCGGTCGAGGTCAGACCGCCGATCTGCGTGGTCGAGAACGACGCCAGACCCGTGGTGGTCAGACCCGACAACTGGGTCGTGGTCAAGGCGCCCAGCTGCGTGGACTTCACGCCGGAAAGCTGCGTGGTGCTCATCGTCGCAAGCTGGGTGGTGGACAGACCACGCACCTGGGTGACGCTCAACGCACCCATCTGGGTCGTGCCGAAGCCGGACATCTGCGTCGTGGTCAGGGTGCCCAGATTGGTGGTGGTCAGACCGCCCACCTGGGTTGCGTTCATCGTGCCGAGCTGCGTGGTGGTCAGAACCCGCGCCTGGGTGGTGGTGAGCACCGCCAGCTGGGTGGTCTTGAGCCCCCCGATCTGGGTGGTGTTCAAGGCGCCGAGCTTGGTGGTGGTCAGGGCCAGGGCCTGGGTCGTGGTCATGGCTCCGATCTGCGTCGAGTTCAGACCGCTCATCTGCGTGGTGCTGATCGCGTTGAGAACCGTGGTGCTCAACGAAGCCACCTGCGTCGCGTTGAAGCCACCCAGCTGCGTGGTGGTCAGGATGTTCCCCTGGGTCGTGGAGAGACCCGACACCTGGGTCGCCTTCAGGCCACCGATCTGCGTCGTGTTGAGCGCGGCGATCTTGGTGGTGGTCAGGGTGCTGATCTGCGTCGTGGAGAGCGACGCGAAATCGGTGGCGCTCAGACCGCCCAACTGGGTGGTGGAGAGCGCATTCATCATGGTGGTGCTCATCACCCCCATCTGCGTCGCGGTCAGGGCACCCACCTGGGCCGCCGACAGGCCGGAGAGCTGCGTGGTGGTGAGGTTACGGAACGCCGTGGTCGAAAGACTGGCCACCTGGGCGGTCGCCAGACCACCAAGCTGCGTGGTGGAGAGAATCCCGGCCTGGGTCGTGGTCAGCGCGGCCAGCTGCGTGGTCTTGACACCCGCCAACTGGGTCGTGGAGAGGCTCTGGAGCCCGGTGGTGGTCAACACGCCGACCTGGGTCAGCGAGAGCGCGGCCAACTGGGTCGCGGTGACGCCGGTCATCTGCGTGGTGGTCAACTGCGCCAGTCCGGTCGTGGTGAGGGCACCCACCTGGGTGGAACTCAACCCGCGAATCTGCGTGGTGGAGAAGGCGCGCAGCATGGTGGTGGTCAGAGCGCCCACCTCGGTGGAGGTCAGGCCGGCCAACTGGACGGTGGACAGGGAGGCCAGACCGGTGGTGGTCAGAGCGCGCAACTGCGTGGTGGTCAACGCGCCAAGCTGGGTCGCCTTGACGCCGGTCAGCTGCGTGGTGTTCAACGTGCCGACCGCGGTGGTGGTCATGCCGGCCAGCTGGGTCATGGTGAGGGCGCCCACCTGGGTGGTGCCCATGCCCCCCACCTGGGTCGTGGTCATGGAGGAGATCTGCGTCGTGGTCAGGCCGATCACCTGGGTCGCGGAGAGCGAACCCACCTGGGTGGTGGTCAGGCTGGTGACCTTGGTGGTGGTCAGCACCGCGATGGTGGTGGACTTCAATCCGGCCAGCTGCGTCGTGGTCAGGGCACGCAGTTCGGTCGTGGTCAACACGCCGGCCTGGGTGGTGGTCAATGCACCCACCTGGGTGGCGGTCAGACCCGACAGCACGGTCGTGGTCATGGAGGCCAGACCCGTGGTGGAGATGGCGGCCACCTGCGTGGCGTTCAACGCGCCCAAGGAGGAGGTGGCAAACGAGTTCAACTGGGTGGTGGTCAACGCCGCCAGCCCCAGGGTGGACAAGCCGCCCACCTGCCCGCTGGAGAGCGAGGCGATCTCGGTGGTGGTGAGGCCGCGCAGCTGGGTGGTGGACATGCCGGCCAACTGGGTGGATTTGACACCCGACAGTTGGGTCGTGGTCAGGGCCGCCAGCTTGGTGGTGGTGAGCACGCCGATCTGGGTCACCGTCAGGGTGCCGATCTGGGTGGTGTTCATGACCCCCATCTGGGTGGTGGTCATTGCCGAGAGCTGGGTGGTGTTCAGACCGCCCACCTGGGCCGCGGAGAGCGTGCGGATCTGGGTGGTGGACAAAATCCCGGTCTGGGTGGTGCTCATCGCCGCGATGTTGGTGGACTTGAGCCCGGCCAACTGCGTGGTGGAGAGGGTGCCGATCCCGGTGGTGGTCAGGGCCGAGGATTGGGTGACGCTCAACAGACCGATCTGGGTGGCGGTGATGCCGGTCACCTGGGTGGTGGTCAGGGCCACGACGTTGGTGGTGGTCAGGGCGGACAACTGGGTCGCGTTCAACCTGGCCAGATTGGTCGAGGTCAGGGCGCGTACCTGAGTGGTGGTCAGGGCGGCGATGCCCGACGTGCTCAATCCACCCACCTGCGTGGTATTCAGGGAGCCGATCTTGGTGGTGGAGAGAATACCCACCTGGGTGGTGGTGAAGGCCGCCAGTTGGGTCGATTTCACCCCGCTCATCTGCGTGGTGGAGAGCGAATTGATCTGCGTGGTGGTCAGACCACCCATCTGGGTAACCGTGATCCCGCCGATCTGGGTGGTGGAAAGCCCGCTCACCTGGGTGGTGGAGAGGGTGCGAACCCCGGTGGTGGTCAATGCGCCGAGCTGGGTGGCGGTCAGGGAGCCGAGCTGGGTGGTGTTCAGGATGCCCACCTGGGTGGTGGAGAGCCCGCTCACCTGGGTGGTCTTGAGGCCGCCCAACTGCGTGGTGGTCAGAACCGCGATGCGGGTGGTGTTGATCACCCCCAGTTGCGTCGCCGTCAGAGCCCCGACCTGGGCGCTCTTGAGACCGGTCACCTGGGTGGTGGTCAGGGCCGCCACGTTGGTGGTGGTCAGGGCGGGCATCTGGGTGGCGGTCAGGGCGCCGGCCAGGGTGGAGGTGAGCGCCGACACCTGGGTGGTGCTCAAAACCCCCACATGCGTGACGGTGAATCCGCCGATCTGCGCGGTGCTCAGGTTGGCGATGCTGGTGGTCTTGAGATAACTGACCTGGGTGGTGGTCAGATAGCTCAGCTCGGTCGCGGAGAATGTGGCCAGGGAGGTGGTGGTCAGATTGCCGATCTGAGTGGTGGACAACATCTGAATGATGGTCGATGTGGCAGCCATGTCGTTTTTAAACTCCTCTTTGAGCGTCCCCGCGGCAACCGTAATCTGTGAGCACCATGCCGCAATCAGGCGCGACAGAAAAAAATATCATATGGGTAACAAAAAAGAATATTCGAGAAATGCCGAGGCGCAATTCCTTGACGCAATACCACACATTTGACACCACGGTCAATTGAAATCAACCGCGCGCCCTTGCCAAGCGTCAGAAATCCGGCATTTCGCAACAACCATTCACAGCGTGATTGACACCTCGGGCGCACCCCAGGGGGGCGATGTCGCAGGGAAACAAGAGTCCACAATTCGCCTTATCGGCACCCCTGCATCAGACTTGACCCATTTTTTCACGATTTTCACACGCTTGCCATTTTTTACGTGCCATGGAAATCCCGAAGGGAGGTCCATGGCACGGGGGGTGAGGGGGTACTCCCCCCATCAAAGTTACTATAAACGAAAAGCAAGTTTCATTCCAGGCACAAAATGAACCCGAAATCATCCCCTCACCCCCGCTTTCGACCGGTTCGGGTGGATCGTTTTTGCCGCGCGCTGGCCACGACCCGCAAAAATTGCCGCACGCTCAGCGCTCCTTGAGACTCTCATCCATCATGCTCGTAAACGTATAGAGGAAATAGGAGATCAACCGTCTGGAGCCCACCTTGATATCCGCGGTCAGGGTCATGCCGCGAATCAGACGGGCCCCTTCCGGCAGATGTTCCAGATCGGTCTTGGTCAATTTCACCCGTCCCACATGGAACGCGCCGCCCGCGCTGCGCACCGCGTTCCCCTGCCCCTCGCCCCCGAACCCCTGAAAGGATTCTTGACTCACGAATTGCAGCTTGCCTTCCAACACCCCGTGACGTTGATAGGGAAAGGCATGCACCTTGAGCACCACCCGGTCGTCGGTGCGCACGTAACCGACATCGATGGAGTCGAGCATGATCTCGGCGATGAACACCGCGTCCGCGGGCACGATGGTGATCAGAAGTTCCGCCGGGTTCAACACCGAACCCGTGGCCCGCTTGGCCACATCCAACACCACCCCATCCACCGGCGAGGTCATCACCTCCATCTCGCTCATGCGACGCGCTTTGATCACCTGTTCGTTGAGCTTGGAGAGATCCGACCGGGCCATGATCAGATGATCGAGAAGCTGACGGGTCCACTCTTCCACGAAGGTCTGCCGTTCCGCCCTCTTGGAGGCCAGATTGTGCCGCAGTTGAATCAACCGGTTGGCCGCGTCCTGATGGGACTGTTCGGTGCGCACCCGCGCCACCTTGGAGTCCTGATACTGCAACTGGCTGCCGGTTCCGCTCTTCTGCAAGGTATCGCGCATCCCCTCCACGTCTTTGTAGATCTTGAGCAGCGTGGTGAGATAGCCGCGCTCATCCTCGGTGGAGTGGATGGCGGTCTGGATCCGCTCGATCTCCTCGTCGTACATCGACAGACGCGACCGGTGCTCGGCCTGACGCTGCCCGAAAAGCGCATACTCCAGCCGCTCGTCGGCGTTCGGAGAGGAGCCGATCTCGAAGGGGGTGGCGTTGATCTCGTGTTCCAGACGCCGGATGCGCGCCTGGGAAGCCTGCTGCTGGGCGAGAATCGATGCCAGATCCGCATGGGCGAAGGTGGCGTCGAAGGTGGCCAGGATCTGACCCTTGGTCACCTGATCCCCGGCCTTGACCTTGAGTTCGCGGATGATCGCCCGATCCATGGGTTGGAGCTGCAACGGCGGGGCATCGGTGGTCAGACGACCGGTGGCCATCACCAGCATGTCCACCTCGACCAGCGAAGCGATCAGAAGTCCCAAAGACAACATGCCGATCATCAGATAGAAGACCGACATCAACAGAAACGAGGGATTCTCCGCGATGATGACGTCGATCCCCACCTGAAAGGGGATGGCATCCGGAACCACGCGCCCCGATCCACCCTCGAAAATATGGGTGAAGCCGCGACGCAGCAGCGCGAGCGGATGATATTTCCAGCGCGCGCGGGGAGTCCCGGTCGCCTCGTTGGCCCCGGTCTGGGGTATTTGGTCCGCGTTGGTCATACGTTATGATTCCTTGCCCATCGACCCGAACTCGCGAGAATGGCTTGAACCGCTTCAAGGCACGCAACAACCATGCCGGCTGACGGCATTTCAGTGCTCCTTGCCCACCATGGCCAATCCGGCCTGCTGATCCCACAGATGGCGATAGATCTCGCACCGCTCCAGAAGCTCCTCGTGGGTGGCGCAGTCGATCACCTCCCCCTTGTCGAGCACCAGGATCGCATCCGCGGCCACCAGCGAAGAGAGCCGGTGGGAGACGATGATCATGGTCCGGCCCTCGGAGATCTTCTCCAGGCTCTGGCGGATGATCATTTCGCTCTCCGGATCCAGGGCGCTGGTCGCCTCGTCGAAGATCAGCAGACGGGGACTAAGTAGAAGCGCGCGCGCGATGGCGATCCGTTGCCGCTGGCCGCCCGAGAAGTTCGACGCGCCCTCCTCGACCCAGGTCTCGTAGGAGTGGGGCAGACGATCGATGAACTCGTCCGCGCCGGCCAGGCGGGCCGCCTCGATCACCTCCACCAGCGTCGCCTCGGGCCGCCCGGCGGCGATGTTCTCGCGGATCGTGCCGCGGAAGAGAATGTTGTCCTGCAACACCACGCCGATGCTGCGCCGCAGATGGGCGAGGTCGAAATGGCGGATGTCGTGGCCATTGAGGTGGATCAACCCCTCCTGGGCGGTATGGATCCCCTGGATCAGACGGGTGATGGTGGTCTTGCCGGAACCGGAGCGACCCACCACGCCGATAACCTTCCCCTCTTCCACCTTGAAGGAGATGCGTTTCAAGGCCGGCAGCACCGACTTCTCGTAGCGGAAGGTGACGTTGGAGAATTCGATCTCGCCGGTGATCGGCATGCGAATGCCCCGCTGGCTCGGATCCCGTTCCGGCGGATGGTTCATCACCGAACCGAGCATGCGCACCGCCAGGGCGGTCTGCTGATACTCGTTGATCAGCCCGACGAGCTGCACCAGCGGTCCGGAGACCCGCCCGTAGAGCATGTTGAAGGCGACCAGCGCGCCGAGGCTCATGGTGTTGTCGAACACCTCCAGGGCACCGACCGCGATGATGGCGATCTGCATGCCGGACTGCAACGCGCCGATCAAGACCGACGCCTTGATCCCCATGCCGCCCACCCGGGCGCGATTCAAGATCGACACCGCCACCTTGCGATCCCAGGAGGCCTTGCGCAGCGGTTCCAGGGCCATGGACTTGACCGCGCGCATACCGTGGATGGTCTCGACCAGATCGGCCTGGCGCAACCCTTCGGCGTTGTAGAGCCCCTCCAGGTAGTGACGAAAGGTGGGGAGCATCACCGCGATGACGACGGCGATGGCCAGGGTGAAGCCGAGCACCAGCAGGGTGAGCTTGAAGCTGTACATGGCCAGTCCGACCAGCACCAGCGGCAGGGTCACCACGTCGAGCAGGGTGTGGAACAGGGTGCCGGTCAAGAAGTTACGGATCACCTCGGCCTGCTGCATGTGACGAATCAGCACGCCGGTGGTGGAGTTCTCGAAAAAGGGCATCGGCAGATGCAGCAGATGATGGAACGAACGGGACAACAGCCGGGCATCGATCTTGTTGGTGGCCACCAGCATCAGATGCTGACGCACGAAGTTGAACAGCCCCTCGAAGGTCATCACCAAAAAGAGGATCATGGTGAGGGTGATGAGGGTCTGATGGCTCTGATGGGGAATCACCCGGTCGATCATGATGTTGAAGAACATCGGCATCGCCAGGCTCAGGATGCTGGTCAGAAGCGCGGCGATGGCCACGTTGCGCAGCAGCTTGCGCTGTTTCATGATCTCGGGCATGAACCAGCTCAATCCGAACGGCTTGTTCTCCAGCTCCGGCTCGTGGTCGCGTTTGCAGAGCAATAAATTGCCGCTCCAGTCTGCCTCGAACTCCTTGCGGGTCAGAATCAGGGTGCCGGCATGCTCGGTGCGCGGATCCATGACGGTGGCACTCGGCACGCCGTCGGCGGCGACCGTCACGCGACTGACGATCAGCCAGTGACCGCCACGGGTTTCGGCCATCACCGGATAGGCGTTGCCCAACCCGGCCAGATCCTTCCACTTGCGGTTGGCCAAAAGCGCCCCTTTCAGCCCCACCTCCTGCATCAAACGCAGCACGGAACCCACGATATCCGCCTCGCGAGCGCCCAAAAGCTGCTCCGGCGTCACATCGACGCCGTGATGACGACAGACCAGGAACAGACAGCGCAAGGCCGACAGAAACGGGGAGATATTCGTCAACGGGGCGGTCAAGGCTCACTCGGGGGCACGCTGCTCCCCCCCTCTTCTGGCTGGATGGATGAACCCAAAAGGGACTATCGTGATCCAGCAAGCATCATCCGTGCCGAGACGATGCGGATCCCCCCAGCTTTCCTGTTCCACCATCACCTCACCCATCCGCCCGATCGGATGCGGTTTGGCGAACCATTCAAAAAAAATTCCCAATCCCCGCGAAATCGGCTAGCATGCGTCGAGATCTTAACGCAACGATGCATCGAAAGCGGTCGTGGCGTTGACACCGTTCGTCCCCTCCTTTGCCACGCGAAGGTCATGGCCATGAAATCAGGCAAATCCAAGCATCCCGCCCCCGCCGCCCGCTCCGTGCCGGTCGCGCCGGTCCACAAGGCCCTGGAGCTGCATCACGCCAACCGTCTCGCCGAAGCCGAGGCCCTCTATCGCCAGATCCTGCGCGAAACCCCACGCCATCAGGATGCCTTGAACCTGCTCGGCTATCTGCTCCACCAACGCGGGGAGCGCGACGAAGCCATCGTCCTGATCAAAAAGGCCATCGCCATCGATCCCAATCAACCGCTCTTCCACAACAACCTCGGCATCGTGCTCCAGAACCACGGTCAGCCCGAGGCCGCCCTGGCCGCCTATGACAAAGCCTTGCAGCTCGATCCGAACTATCAGGCCGCCATGAGCAACCTGGGCACCCTCCATCAGGCCCTGGGACAGTACGACGAGGCGATTGCCTGTCAGGAGCGGGCCTTGAAGATCCAGCCGAATTTCTTCGAAGCCTATGCCAACATGGGCAACATCCGCTGCGAACAGAAGCGGTTTGACGAGGCGATCGCCTGTTACGAACAATCGCTCTCCATCTATCCCGAGTACGTCAGCGCCATGCACAACCTGGCCTACGTGCTCCAGAAGCTCGAACGCCACGAAGAGGCCCTGGTCTGGCTGGAGCGGGCGTTGGGGCTGCGTCCCGACTACCTGGAGGCGCTCAACTGCAAGGGGAACGTGTTGCAGGATCTGGGACGCTGGAGCGAGGCGATCGCCTGTTACGAACAGGCCCTGGCCATCAACCCGCTCTATTACGAGGCGCTCTGCAACATGGGCAACGTGCTCTGCGATCAGGGCCGGCTCGACGAATCGATCGCCTGTCACCAGCGCGCCCTGGCCATCAAGCCGGATCTGCACGAATCCTACACCCACATGGGCAACGCCTTGCAGCTGCAAGAACGGCTCGACGAGGCGATCGCCTGCTACCGCAAGGCCCTCGAGATCCGACCCGACGACCAGACCGCTCTGGAGAATCTCGGCGTGGCCTGCAACGTGCGGGGGGATCTGGAGGGGGCGATCAACTGCTCCCGGCAACTGCTCTCTTACAAACGGGACGATCCGAACACCTTCGCCACCTTGTTGAACCTGTTGAAACAGATCTGCGACTGGCGCGACCTGGATGAGCTCTTCTCGGAGATGATGCAGCTCTTCAACGCCGGCAACAAGCTGATCAACCCGTTCGTGTTTCTCACCCTGCCGACCACCCCCGCCGAGCAGCTGGCCTGCGCCACCCACTACATGGACCGCAAATACCGCGCCCGGCGCGACCTGGCCGCCACGCCGACCCACGATCCCCACCCCAGGCGGTTGAAGATCGGTTATCTCTCCTGCGATTTCCTCAATCACGCCACCGCGATCCTGATGGCCGAGCTGATCAAGCTGCACGACCGGGAGCGGTTCGAGATCATCCTCTACTCCTACAGCGACGACGACGGCAAGGAGATGCGCCAGCGCATGGTCGAGGCGAGCGACCGGTTCGTGGATCTGCTGCGGGTGGATCACGACAGCGCGGCGCGCACGATTCACGCGGATGGCATCCATGTTCTGGTGGAGCTGAAAGGATTCACCAAGGGGGCGCGTCTGGAGATCGCCACCCAGCGACCGGCTCCGCTCCAGGTGAGCTGGCTTGGCTATCCGGGCACCATGGGTGCCGGGCACATCGACTACATCGTCGCCGACCCGTTCCTCATCCCTGCGGGCGAGGAGATCCACTACAGCGAAAAGGTGGTGCGTCTCCCCCACTGCTACCAGCCCAACGACCGGTTGCGCGCCCTGCCGGAGTCCGGCCCCACCCGCGCCGAATGCGGTCTGCCGGCGCACGGATTGATCTTTTCCAACTTCAACCAGACCTACAAGATCACCCCGGAGATCTTCGCGGTCTGGATGGAGGTGCTGCATCACACCCCGGAGGCCATCCTCTGGCTGTTGGAGTCCAACCCGCTGGTGGCCGACAACCTCCGTCAGGCTGCCGCCGGCCACGGCATCGATCCGGCCCGGCTGCACTTCGCTCCCAAACTGGCGGTGGCCGAGCATCTGGCCCGCTACCACCTGGTGGACCTGGTGCTCGACACCTATCCGGTCACCTCCCACACCACCGCCAGCGATGCATTGTGGATCGGCTGTCCGCTCCTCACAATCGCCGGCGACACCTTCGTGTCGCGGGTGGCCGGCAGTCTGCTGGTCACCATGGACGCGCCGGAGCTGGTCGCCACCACGCTTGCCGACTACCAGGCCAAAGCCCTGGAGCTGGCCCGCGCCCCGGAGCGGCTCACCGAGCTGCGCGCCCGTCTGATCGCCAACCGCGCCACCACCCCGCTCTTCGACACCCCGCGTTTCACCCGCGATCTGGAGTCGGTCTACGAGGCGATCTGGCAACGCCATGCCGCCGGTCTGCCGCCGGAACACCTGGATATCGCCCCCTCGTTCCCCACCCCCGACCAGCCGATCCAGCCGCATCCGACCGCTTCGGGGACGGCGCCAACTCCCGTTCCGCCGCCCGTCGCCCCGCTCCCGGCCCCCCACGTCCCGCCCCAGGCCCCGGCAACCGACCGGCCGATCGAGCTTTCCATCTGCATCACCACCGCCTCGGGACGGGCCTGGCTGGCCCACACGTTGGAACAGCTCCGCTGGGTCGCCACCTCGGGACGCGCCATCGAGGTGGTGGTGGTCGATCTTCCGGAGGCCAAGGGGAACGCCGCGCCCGGTCAACCGGGCGCCGGTCTGCCGCTCCACCGGCATGTGACCCTCCCCCGGCCCCTCGCCGGCCAGGCGTTGATCCAGGCCGCGTTGCGCGTGGGTCGCGGGCGCTTTCTGGTCCATCTGGCGTGCGGGGATCGGCTGATCCCGGAAACGCTGCTCGCCGAACTCGATCTCATGCTCAAACGCGACGACATCGCCGTCTCCCACGCGCCATGGCAGCTCTGGAACGACTCCACCGCCACCGACATGGGGTTGTTCTATCCGTTGGAAGGGGAGCACCTGTTCGACACCAGCCGTACCGCCGATCTGTTCAACTTCATCGCCCTCAACCACATTTTCCCGGAGAACGCCCTGTATCGCGCCGATACGCTGGCCCGCGTCTCCTTCGATCTGGAGGCCACCCACGCGCCGCTGGTCACCACCTTCCGCACCCTGCCTCACGGCGCGGTGCGTTTTCAACCCAACCCGTTCCTGGTCTCGGTGCTGCGCAATCCCGGCGTGGGCACGGTGCAACGAAACGAGGGCATGGAGGTGCTCGCCCATCTCGACCACTACCGTTCCGGTCTGGAGCTGGCCGCCTCGCTGGCCCTGGCCAGCCTCGGCATGAACGATTTCGATCCCGGCAACCGCGCCGTGGTGCTCGAGCTGATCAACGATTTCGTGATGCGGCGCATCCTGGTGGCCGCCAACCTCGCCCAGGCCAGCGGCGATTACATCGCGGCGGGGCTCTGTCTGAAACGGGCCCTGCTGTGGGCCAAGAACGAGGAGGATCGTGCGCTGATCCACGCCATGGAACCGAACGTCATGACCGGCTCGGCCTATCAGGCGATGCGCGACCGCTTCTTCGCCCTGCCCGATGCCAGGGCCCTGGTCGCCTGCCGGATCAGCAATCCCGAGGTGATCCGTGCCAGCCTGCACCAGATCGCGCCCACCATCCCGTTCGAAATCCGCGATCCGGAGTCCCTCGCCCAATCCCCGGAGCGGTTCACCGCCCTCTGTCTCACCGAGGACGAAGCCACCCGCAGCCTGTTGATCGCCAGCGGTCTGCCGGCGGGTCAGGTGCTGTTGACCTCGGATCTGCTCGGCATGTTCCGGGTCACCGGGTAGGATCGCCGGCACATGACACCCACCCCCTTTCGCATCGTCCTGATCTCCCCGCCCGGCTACGACCACGCCGAAGCGTTGCGCGAGGTGGTCGAAACCCTCCATTTCGGTCTGCGCGCCCTGGGCCATCCGGTCACCATGGCCATCAACGACTTCGATCCGGCGGCACGCAACATCCTGGTGGGCGGCAATCTCATGCCGGCGGAATGGATCGAACGGGTACCATCCGGCACGATCCTTTACAATCTGGAGCAGTGGCAATCGAGCTGGATCGGCAACGAGGCGTTGCCCGCCCTCATGGCCCGCTGCGAGACATGGGACTACGATGCCCACAATCTGGACCGACTGCGCGAGGCGGGTCTGGTGGGGCCAAGCCGCCATGTTCCCATCGGTTACGTGCCGGAGCTGACACGCATCCCGGTCGAGACCGAAACCATCGACGTGCTTTTTTATGGCAGTCTCAACGAGCGACGGCGGCGGATCCTGGTGGAGCTGGAGGAGGCCGGTCTGGCGGTGCAGCTGTTGTTCGGACTGTATGGCCAGGCGCGGGACGCGGTGATCGCCCGTTCCAGGATCATCCTCAACATCCACTATTACGACACCAAGATCTTCGAGATCGCCCGCATCTCCTACCTGTTGGCCAATGCCAAGGCGGTGGTCACGGAAAAGGATCCCGAAACCCGCATCGATCCGGCTCTGGACGGTGCCATGGCCGCAGTGCCGTATGACCAGCTGGTCGCCACATGCATCGCGTTGATTCGCGACGAGCCGCGACGTCAGGCCATGGCCCGCGCCGGATTCGAGCGTTTTTCCGCCCGGCTCGAACGCGACATTCTGCGCGAGGCGCTTGGCGACCCGCGTGATGATTTTTCACATCCGCCATCCGGAGAGAGTCCCGTGTCCGACCCCCAGATCCAGTTGCCGACCATCCTGAACATCGGCAGTGGCAAGAACTTTCGCGCGGAGTGTCTGAACCTCGACATTCACGACGGTTGGCAACCCGATCTGATCGCCGATCTGAACCACCCCCTCCCCCTGCCGGACGATCCGCTCCATCCGACCCGGCGTTTCGGGCCGATCCGTCTGCCGAGGGGGTATTTCGAGCAGATCCTGGCGTTTGATGTGTTCGAGCACGTTCAGGAGCTGATCACGGCCATGACCAGTTGTTTGAACCTGTTGCGGGTGGGCGGCACGTTGCACATCGTGGTTCCCTATGATCTCTCCCTGGGCGCCTGGCAGGATCCGACCCATGTACGCGCTTTCAACGAGAACAGTTGGCAGTATTACACCGACTGGTTCTGGTATCTGGGCTGGCGCGAGAGTCGTTTCGTGATGCGGGTGCTCAATTATAATTTAAGCCCGCTGGGCATGGAGATGAACCAGAACGGCGAGACGGTCGAGACCATCATCCGCACCCCGCGGGCGGTGGATGCCATGGAGGTGGTGTTGGAGAAGGTGCTCTTGAGCGAGGCGGATCGGGAGGCATCGCGGCAGTTCCGGCCAGGGGGGTGATGGCGGGAACCGGTCAACCGTTACGGGGGGACCAGGGGCCGGAGGTCCCCGGCGGAGGTGCGGAGGCAGAGCCTCTGCGGTATTGCCTTTTCTTTTGACTTTGGCGCGCTCTTCAAAAAAGCGTTTTTTCGCGCTTTCCGCGAAAAAACGCGGCGCGCTGCCATGTTCGCGGCATCGTTTTGCGCCGTTTGCAAAACGATGCCGCGAACATCGCCTACACCCCGGCCACCACCTTGGCGATGCGCTTGGCGTGGTAATATATCCGCTTGTAGTTCTCATACAGATCCATGAACAGACTGTAGGCGGCAAAGTCCTTCTCTCCGCTGCGCAGGGCGCGCATCTGCTCCTGCCTGGCCTGGGCATCCAACGCGGTCACCGACTCCTTTTGCGCCATCACCGCCCGCGCCAACGCCGGATCGGCGCTCAAGAAGGCGTCCGCCGCCTGCCGAAAAGCGGTGATCACCAGCTGGTGATACCCCTCGAGGGCGACCCGGCTCTCCTCGGACAGAGCCACCCGCTCGTCGAGACTCGATTCAGCAAGATGAGCAAAATTGTTCTCGATCACATCCCCGATGGACTCCAACTCGTTGCTGACGGTCATGGCGGCCATCAGCTCGTCGGCGACATGGGCCGAGAGGCGCGATCCGCCGATGCCGGCCAGATAGCGGGTGACCGCGCGGTGGATCTCGTCCACCCGATCGTCCATCTTGCGCAACTTCACGATGGTGCTGGCATCCCCCTGGAACAGCGCCTCGGGGACCAGGGCGAGCATCTCCTCGATCAGGGCGGCGATCAAGCCGGTTTCGCGACGGGCCATGGCCAGGGCCAGGGGTGGGGTGGCCAACAGATCCTCGTCCAGATAGCGGGGCCAGTAGCGTTCGGTGAACTCCAGCGACTCGACCTCGGTGCCGAAGGGGTCGGGCAGCAGCTTGTGGGCGAGCTGCACCAGGGGACGCAGAGGCAGAAGTCCGATCAGGGCGATGAGGAGGTTGAAGGCGATGTGGAACACCACCAGCCGCCACCCCTCGGAAAAGGGCAGCCAGGCGAGACCAACGGCGATCCGCTCCGGCCAGGGGGCCACCAGCAGCAATCCCGGAATCACGAACACCAGTTGCGCCAGCAACAGACGGTTGAGCTGGGCGCTGCTCTCCCTGAGCAGGGTGGCCAGCGGCAGGGCGGCACCGAGATTGGCGGCCAGGATCATCAGGACCGCGGTCGAACCCGACAACCCCTCCATGCCGGCCAAAGGCAACATGAGCCCCACCACGGCGGTGGCCGAGCCCAGCAGCGAGGCGACCAGGGCGGCCAGCGGCAGGGCAAGCCAGGGGATATCCAGGGTCGCGGCCACGCCTGGCAAACGCGGCAGGGTATCGGCGAGGGTCGCCATGCCCAGAAAGAGCAGGCCGAGTCCGAGCAACAGATGGCCATGCAGACGCCAACGGGACTCGGAGATGGCATAGAGCAGCAGCAATCCGGCCACCAGGGGGGCAACGGCGATGCCGGGCGGGATGGCGGCGAGGGGGATGGCGGGCAGGGCGGTGCCGATGAGGCTGGCCAGGAGCATCAGCAGGGTCTGACGACAGGCGAGAAGATCGATGGCGGCCAACTCGCTCAACCGCTCCTGGATGACGCGGTTGCACCAGAGCAGAAGACCGGTGAGGATGCCGGCCAGCCAGCCGCGCGGGTCGTGATCCGGGAGCGCGCCGAGCCGTTGTTTGAGCGGTTCGGCGTGCAGAAGCCCCAGGGCAAAGAAACTTTTTTCGACCCCGTAGAGGTAGAGCGCCACACCGGTGACCGCCTCGGCGGCGAGAATCCAGCTCTGGCTCATGGCGTGGGCACCTCCGGGGTCTCGCTCCCGCCGGTGGAGAGGTCGAGGGCCGCGGCCAGCAGACGGCGGGTGTAGGGGTGACGCGGGGCGGCGAAGAGTTCCACGGTGGGACCAGCCTCGACCACGCGCCCGTTCTGCATCACCATCACCTCGTGGGACATGGCGCGGATCACCCGCAGATCGTGGGAGACGAACAGATAGGCCAGACCATGATCGTGCTGGAGTTTTTTCAGAAGTTTCAGGATCTGCGCCTGCACCGACAGATCGAGCGCGCTGGTGGGTTCATCGAGCACCAGGAGTTCGGGCTTGAGGATCATGGCGCGGGCAATGGCGATACGTTGGCGCTGACCGCCGGAGAATTGATGCGGATAGCGCTCCAGGGCATCGGGATCGATGCCGACCTCGGCGAGAATCGCCAACGCCGCCTGGCGGCGCTTGTCCGGATCGGGTTCCAGATCGTGGATCATCAACCCCTCGGCCAGGATCTCGCCCACGGTCATGCGCGGGGAGAGGGAGGAGAAGGGATCCTGAAACACCACCTGCATGCGCCGACGCAGCGTTCGTTGCCATTCGCGCTTGCCGGTCATGAGATCCAATCCGTCGAAATGAATCTCCCCGCCGCCGTCGTTCAACCGCAGGATGGTTTCGCCGAGCGTGGTCTTGCCGCTGCCCGACTCCCCCACCACGCCCAGGGTTTCGCCCTTGCGCAAGGTGAAACTCACCTCGTCCACGGCCTTGATCCAGCCGACAGTCCGTTTGAAGAGCCCTTTCTTGATCGGGAAGTGGCATTTCACCTGGTTGGCGGCGAGCAGCACCGGCGCGTTTTCGGGGCGACGCGGCGGGTTGGCGTCCGGGAGGGCGGCCAGCAGCGCGCGGGTGTAGGGGTGACGCGGCGCGGCGAAGAGGGTTTCGGTCGGTCCCTGCTCGACGATCACCCCCTGCCGCATCACATAGACCCGATCCGCGCATTTGCGCACCATGGGCAGATCGTGGGTGATCAGCAGCATGGCCATGTTGAGTTCGCGGCGCAGCCGGGTGAGGAGTTCCAGGATCTGGGCCTGGATGGTCACATCCAGGGCGGTGGTCGGCTCGTCGGCGATCAGAAGCGACGGCTTGCGCGCCAGGGCCATGGCGATCAGGACCCGTTGGCGTTGTCCGCCGGAGAGTTGATGGGGATAGGATTGCAGCCGGGTTTCGGGATCCGGGATGCCGGTCCAGGCCAGAAGCTCCACGGCGCGGGCCAGGAGGGCCACCGGGTTGGTATCGGCCTCGGGGTCGAGCGAGATGGCCTCGATGAGCTGGGTGGCGATGGGTTGCACCGGATTGAGGGCGGTCATCGGTTCCTGGAACACCAGACCGATCTCGCCCCCGCGCAGTTTGCGCATTTGCGGCTCGCCGAGGGTGGTGGTCTGGCGACCCCGGTAGTAGATCCCCTCGGCGGTGACCAGGGCGGACGGGGGGAGCAGGCGCAACACCGACAGGGCGGCGACACTCTTGCCGCTGCCGGATTCGCCCACCAGGGCCACGGTTTCGCCCGGCGCGATGAAGAAGGAGATCCCCTGGACCGCCTCGACAACGCCCGTTTCCCCCTCGAAGCGCACCCGGAGGTTCTCGACCGCGAGCAATGGTTTGACCGGGGTAGCCATCTATTCCTTGCGGGGATCCATGGCGTCGCGCAGGGCCTCGCCGATGAAGTTGAGCAGAAGCATCATGACCACCAGGGTGACGAAGGCCGAAAGCGACAGCCACCAGGCTTCGATGTTGCCCTTGCCCTGACGGAGCAGTTCGCCGAGGCTGGGTGTGGTGGGAGGAACGCCGAGGCCCAGGAAATCGAGGCTGGTCAGGGCGAGGATGGCCCCGGAGATGCGAAACGGCAGAAAGGTGATCACCGGGGTCATGGCGTTGGGAAGCAGATGGCGGAACATGATGGCCCGGTCCGAGGCTCCCAGGGCGCGGGCCGCCTTGACGTAGACCAGATTGCGGGCGCGCAGGAACTCGGCGCGCACGTAGTCCGCCAGGTGCATCCAGCCAAAGAGCGACAAGAGGAGCAGGAGCAGCGGAATGCCGGGATTGAAGATGCCGGCGAAGATGATCAGAAGATACAGCTCCGGCATGCTGCCCCAGATCTCCATGAACCGTTGCAGCCAGAGATCGGTTTTTCCACCGAAATAACCCTGGACCGCGCCGGCGACGATCCCGATGGCGACCCCGACGATGGTCAGAGCCAGGGCGAAGAGGACCGACAGCCGGAAGCCGTAGATCAGGCGCGCCAGGACATCCCGGGCGCGGTCGTCGGTGCCGAGCAGGTGGCCATCGCCGGGGCTGGCGGGTGCGGGTCGGGTGGCGTGCAGATCGATGGTGGCGTAGCCGTGGGGGTTGAGGGGAAAGATCACCCAGTTGGATCCCTGGCGCAGATTTTTGAGGATCTCGGGATCCTTGTAATCGGCTTCGGTGGCGAAGTCACCGCCAAAGGTGGTCTCCGGATAGGCGACCAGCAGCGGGAAATAGAAGCTCCCCTGGTAGTGGATGATCAGGGGTTTGTCGTTGGAGATCAGCTCCGCGCCGAGGGAGAGGAAGAAGAGCGCGGCGAAAATCCACAGGGAGACGCGACCGCGGGTATTGGCGTTGAAACGCCGCCAGCGGCGAAGGGCGATCGGTGAGAGTGTGGGCAGCCTCGGCATGGCGCGGCAGTATACGCCAATCCCCCTTGGCCCGCAAGTTGCGAATCCTCGGGCGATTGCATCCGGCATGCCCACTCATTCAGCCTGTGGTTGCGCAAGCCTACCCAGGTTGGGGATTGGGGCCCCATCCCCTTTCGGTGACTCCGGGGTGCCATCGATGCTCGGTTGATCTATCATGGAGGTTGGAATGTCTGGTGTTCGGGAGCACTGGGAGGATGGGCCGGTGGCCGGCAGACCACGCCCCCCGGTTATCGGGGAGGAGGAACCGGACGAGGCGTTGTCCTGTCCCCTGGCTGATGAGGAGGGGCGCGTCCCGCCGGAGGTGGTGTTGGCACCGCTCTCCCTCGACACGGTTTTGACGCCCGAGGATCTGCGGCGTCTGCTGAAAATCGTCTCCCACACCAAACGCGGCCTTTTATGAGGCTCGGTCCAGCCATCCCCGATCCGGTGATCGCGGGGGATCGTCGGCACCCGCCGGATCCGGGTTCAATCATTTGGGTAAAGCCCTGCCATGAAAATCGTGCGAACCCTGTTGCATGACGTGTTGCTGCTTCGGCCCCGGATCCCCTCGGAGGAGGGCCGGGAACTGGCCATCGACCGTTCGGATCTGGAACGGGTCGGCATCGTCCAACCGTTCGTGCAGGACAACCACTCCCGTTCGACCCGCAACGTGTTGCGCGGCCTGCACTACCAGATCGAACACGCCCAGGGCAAGCTGGTGCGGGTGATTCGTGGCGAGATCTTCGACGTGGTGGTCGATCTGCGCCTCGGCTCCCCGACGTTTGGCCAATCCGCCGCCCTGCATCTGCTGGCCGGGGAGGGACTGCTCCTCTGGATTCCGCCCGGATATGCCCACGGCTTCCAGGTGTTGAGCGCGGAGGCCGATTTTCTCTACAGCGTCACCGATTACCGCTTTCCCGAGCACGAACGGATCCTGCTCTGGTCGGATCCGGCCCTGGCCATCCCCTGGCCCGTGCGCGATGTCGAACCCATCCTCTCCCCCAAGGATCAACAAGGCACCCCCTTCGCCGCCACCATCGCCCTGCTCGAGGCGCGCAGGGGGTGAAGCGGAGCGAGGCTCACCCCGGTTCGATGTGCACCGCCACGAAGGTGACGCCGGGAACCTCGTGCAGGGCGTGCTGAATCGCCTCGTCGATGGCGTGGCCGTGCAGTACATCCAGATGGCCATCCACCGTCACATGCACCGCCAGATGGATCTCGGTGCCGATGTACTGAATGCGCAGTTCATGGAAATCGAGGATCCGGCCCGCGTTCCGCATGGCGGTCAACCGGTCGTGAATCCCCTTGAGGGTGTCGCTGTCCGGCAGATGACCGATCAGGCGTTCCACGTTTTCCGCGCCGAGTTGATACCCGGTCCAGGCGATCCAGACGGCGATCAGCAGCGAGGCGGCCCCATCCAGCCAGTTCAGCCGCAAGCTCTCTCCGGCCAGGCTCCCCAGAGCCATCAAACTGATCACCACATCCATCCGCGCATCCACCGCCGCCGCCTTCAGGGCCGCGCTCCCCTGCCGGCCCATGCGACCCGCCACCCGCCAGATCGCCCCCTTGACCGCGATCACCGCCACGAGCATCATCACCGGCACCCAGCCGGATTGGGGCAGGCTCCCCTCATACACGCGCCCCACCGCCTCGCGGGCCACCTCGGTGGCCAGCATGCAGGTCAATACCGCCACCGTGAAAGCGGCCATCGGTTCGATGCGGGCATGTCCGAACGGGTGTTCCCGATCCGCCGGTTTGGCCGACTCCCGCACCGCCACCAGAATGATCACCGAGGTCACCACATCGGTGAGCGAATTGCCGGCATCGGAGAGAATCGCCAGCGAATCATAGCGCCAGCCGACGATGGTCTTGGCCACCAGAAGCAGGGCGTTCAACAGGATCAACACCACCGCCGCGCGCCTGGAACGGGTGGCGAGATCCGGAATCGGGGTGGTCGGTTCGTCTGCCATGGTGTCGCTCCTCGACTCGGCTGTCTGGATGGGTGAGGCCGGTTTGCCCCGCGTCCCGCATGGATTACCCTGGAACGCCCGAAGGGAGGTCCAGGGCACAGGGGGTGAGGGGGTTCTCCCCCTGCACGTTACAGCATACGCCACAATCGATGAATCGAGCCTGAATCGTTACCCTGAACCTTTCATGTCGGCGACTCGGGCCAATCAAACCCCGCGCGCCAACCACCCCAAAGGCTGGAGACAAACCATGCTCGAATACCTTCTCGCCGCCCTGGCCTTCGGCCTCTCCGCCGGAGTGCAACCCGGTCCGCTCACCGTGATCATCCTCCACCAGACCCTCACCCGTGGCCTGTCCGCCGGGTTGCGCGCCTGTCTGGCCCCGATCTTCACCGATGGACCGATCATCCTCGTCACCACCCTGGCCCTGCCCCACCTGGAATCCCTCTCCGGATTCTCCACCGGCTTGAACCTCATGGGCGGAATCTACCTGCTGGTCATCGCCCGTTCCTTGTTCCGCGCCCCGGTGCATCCCGTGCAAGATGCCAGCGGTCCGGTGATCGGCTCGCTTGGAACCGCCATCCGCATCAATCTCTTGAACCCCAACCCCTACCTCTTCTGGTTCACCGTCGGGGGCGGCTACATCCTGCGCGGCAGCCACGCCCAGGCGCTCCTGTTCATCGTCACCGCCATCACCACCCTCATCGCCACCAAAATGGGGGTGGCCCTGCTGGCCTCCCGCTGCCAGCCGCTCCTCTCCGACCACGCCCACCGGCTGGTGATGCGTTTCCTGGCCGCCTCCCTGGTCCTGTTCGGCCTGCTGGCCATCGCGCGCGCCTTTCCCGCGTGATGGCCTTGCATGCAGGAATCAGAACCACCATCATGCTGTCTGGCACGACTGTTCAACCCCTGCCCGGATCCCCACCCATGCCCATGTCCTCCCGTCTCGACCCGCATCTTGTCGCCCTGCTCGGCAACCATCTGCCGACCGGCCCGGCCCGCATCCTGGAGGTCGGCTGCGGCACCGGCCATTTGGGCGCGCTCGCCAAGGCCAGGGATCCCAACCTCATCTGGCACGGCATCGAGGCCGACGCCCCGCTGGCCTGGCAGGCCAAAAGCCGGCTGGATCGGCTTTTCATCCTGGATATCGAACGGGATGGCCCTCCGGACCTCGACGCCCCCTACGACTGCATCCTCCTCAACGACACCCTGACCCGTCTGGTCGATCCCCTGGCTTGTCTTACCCGTCTGCGACCGTGGCTGCACCCCCAGGGTCACCTGCTCGCCGTTTTCCCCAACACCCAGCACCATGCCACCCTGGCCGCTCTGCTGGCCGGCGAGTTCCCGCCCCGCGACCCGGATCACCCCCCCTCGACCATCCGTCACCGTTTCACCTTTGCCAGCGCCATCCGGCTGCTGCTCGACGCCGGCCTGCTGCCCCTGCTCGCCGAGGCTCCCCTCGACAAACCCGACGACGGCCTGATCCTGGCGCTCCAGCACGCCTTCAACCACGTCAAGATGGATCCCATGCGCGGGGTCTATTATCTCTCCGCCAGCCACTTTCTCTTCAAGGGGTTGATCAATCCCACCTTCCCGGAACAGCCCACGGCCCCGTCACCCTTGAGCTTCATCGTGCCCACCAATCAGCCCGCGGTGCTCAAAGAGAATGTTCTCGCCTCCCCGATCTTTCAGGGCCACCATCCCCATCAGCTCATCCTCCTGGAAGGGCAACCCTCCGCCTCGGATGCGATCCGCACCGGACTGGAACAGGCGCGTCACGATCAGGTGGTCTACGTCCATCAAGATGTCTATCTGCCCGCCGGCTGGGACCGGCAGTACCTCTCCGGCGTTGCCCGGGCCCGCGCCCTGGACCCGCATGCCGGCGTGTTCGGGGTGTACGGCGTGGCCACCCATCCGGGCGGGGAGCAGCACCACGGCGTGGTGGTCGATCGCCACTGGCTGCGGGTGAGCGGCGGACCCTTCCCGGCGGAGGTCCACTCCTTCGACGAACTGTTGATCGGCTTCGATCGCCTGGGTTTTCCGGGCACCGATCCGCATCTCGGGTATCACCTGTACGGCACCGACATCGTGTGCGCCTACCGGGAGCGGGGGATGCGCGCCTGGGCGCTGCACGCCCCCTGTTTCCACAACTCCGGACTGGGGCTCTCCAATCCGCCGGAGCTGCTCCGTTCGGCGGAAATTTTTCAACAGTCGAACTGGAAAAGGTACTTTCCGTTGGCCACCACCTGTCTGCGCTTCGGTTGACGATCCACCCGCCCCGCCAGCGTTGACGCCAGGACGCGCGACGGTGTATCCTGGAATTTATCGTAAGCATCGACAACCCCAGGACCAAAGAACCCCCGGCCCGCGCGTCGCGTGGTTTCCCTCCTGTCCCACCATTCGCCGGAGTCTTGCCCGTGCCACGCGTCAGCATCATCATGGCCTCTTACAACCATGCCCCCTACGTTGGCGCGGCCATCTCAAGCATTCTCAACCAGACCTGTCAGGATTTCGAGATCATCGCCACCGACGACGGCTCCTCGGACGGCACCGCGGATGTGATCGCCGGTTTCAACGATCCACGCATCAAGCTGGTGCGGTTTCCGGCCAATCGCGGCTCCTGCTGCGCGGTCAACGACGCCATCCGCCGCGCCTCGGGGGAGTTTCTGGCCCCGCTCAACTCCGATGACATGTTCCTGCCGGACAAGCTCGAAATCCAGGTCGATTATCTGGACCAGAATCCCCAGGTGGGCGCGGTTTTCGGCTATCCGGCCTTTGTGGACGAGGCCAACAACCCCATCCCGGCGGATCAGACCTTCGCCAACCAGATCTTCTACGTCCCCAATCGCAGTCAGGCCGACTGGTTGCGGCAGTTCTTCTTTGCCAGCAACTGCCTCTGCTACCCCACCGTGATGGTGCGTCGCGCCTGTTACGACACCATTGGTCTTTACGACGAGCGGCTCTCCCAGGTCGGCGATTTCGACACCTGGGTGCGGCTGGTGAGCCACTACCCGATCCACATCATCGAGGGGCGTTTTCTGACCGCCTATCGGGTGCTGACCAACAACCAGAACATCAGCGCGCCGCGGGTCGATTCCCACCGGCGGCTTCTGTGGGAGCTGCCCCATGTGCTGCGTCACTACCTGGCCCTGCCGCAACCGCTCTTCGAGGAGACCTTCGCCCCGGAGCTGCGCGAGCTGGGCCTGGATCCCAAGGGCGACCGGGCGGTGCTGCTCGGTCTGATCTCGTTGCGCACCGGCAACATCTCCACCGTCCGCTTCGGCATGGAGGCGATGTTCCAGGGTCTGCCGGCCCAGTTCGACTTTGCCGCTCTGCCGTGCGGTCTGCAACCCAACACGGTCAAGGATCTCACCGGCCAGATCGACCTCTACCAGACCGTGGCCATGCCGGAGAGCGCCCCGCCTCCACCGGCCATCCCGGCGCCCACCGGAGCGATTGCCGCCCCGCCTCCCCACGACGTAACCCCCCACCCGGCCCCCATGCCGGTCAACGGTCTGCGGCTCCATTTGGGGTGCGGCAAGAACATCCTGCCCGGCTGGATCAACATCGATCTGGAGCCCGCGCCCAATGTCTTCTGTCACAACCTGGAAAACCCCCTGCCGTTTCTGGAAAACAGCGTTCTGCATGTCTACTCCGAGCACTTTCTGGAGCATCTGAGCGCCGACGGCATCATGACCCTGCTGGGCGAGATCCATCGCGTGCTGCTGCCGGGTGGGGTCCTGCGCCTCTCCACGCCGGATCTGCGGGTGCTGATCGACATGTATCTGCGCAAGGATCTCGGCGAGTTCGCGGCCTTGGGGTGGTCCCCCTGCGAGCTGATGAACGAGGGGATGCGCGCCTGGGGCCATCGCTACGTGATGGATGCCGAGGAGCTGGCGCGAAGATTGAACGCGACGGGCTTTCCTCTGGTCAAGTGGCTTCCGTGGCGTCACAGCTCGATTGCCGAGTTGAACGATCTGGAACAGCGACCCTTTCACGGCGAATTGATCTGCGAAGTGCAGAAGCTCCCGTGACTTTCCATCCAACCGTATGGCGACCCCCATGACCACCCGCGATCACAACCAGGAGTACCAGGATCATGCCGACAGGCTCTATGCCTACGACTTTGACGGCATCATCCGCCATTATCTGCTCAAGCGGCTCGCGCCCCATTTCACCAACCGGTCGAGCGCGTTGGAGCTGGGCTGCTATCTGGGGGACATGACCGCCCAGTTGCTCGATTACTTTGACACCATGACCGTGATCGAGGCGGCCAGCGACCTGGCCGACCAGGTACGCGCCCGCTTCCCGGCGCGGGTCGAGGTGATCACCGCCACCTTTGCCGAGGCCCGTTTCGAGCGCACCTTCGATCAGGTGTTCCTGATCCACACCCTGGAGCACCTCGACGATCCGGTGGGAGATCTCCAGCGGATGCGCGACTGGCTGACCCCGAACGGTCGGCTGTTCGTGGCGGTGCCCAACGCCCGCGCCCTCTCCCGCCAGATCGCCACCGAAATGGGCTTGATCGACCACCACGCCGCCGTCACCCCCGCCGAGGCTCAACACGGCCATCGCCGCACCTACAGCCAGGATACCTTTCTGCTGCATCTGCGTCAGGCCGGTTATCGGATTCTCGATCACGGCGGGATTCTGGTCAAACCCTTCGCGAATTATCAATTCGATCAGGCCATGGCCCAGGGGATCGTCACGCCCGCCTATCTGGAGGCCTGTCATGTCCTGGCCAAGAGCCATCCGGAGCTGTCCGCCTCGCTCTACGCGGTCTGCGCCCGGCCCGATCATGCGCCACTCTCTTCTGGATCCCCCGCATGAGCCAAGAACGTCCGATCTACGTCACCCGGCCCTATCTGCCGCCCCTGGAATCGTTCGTGCCCATGTTGGAGGAGATCTGGGAGAATCAGATTCTCACCAACTGTGGACCTTTCCACCAGAAATTCGAGACCGCGCTGCGCGAGCACCTGGGTGTCGAGCACATCGCCTTGTTCGCCAATGGCACCATTGCCCTGGTGGTGGCGCTTCAGGCGTTGCGCATCACCGGCGAGGTGATCACCACCCCCTTTTCCTTCGTGGCCACCGCCCATTCGCTGCTTTGGAACGGCATCAAGCCGGTCTTCGTGGACATCGACCCCGAGACCCTCAACCTCGATCCCGAGCGCATCGAGGTGGCCATCACCCCACACACCACCGCCATCCTGCCGGTCCACTGTTACGGCACCCCGTGTGATGTGGCCAACATCGGTCGCATCGCCGATCTGTACAATCTGCGGGTGATCTACGATGCGGCCCATGCCTTCGGGGTTCGTCATCAGGGGCAGAGTCTGTTGCGGCATGGGGATCTGTCGGTGTTGAGTTTTCATGCCACCAAGATCTTCCACACCTTCGAGGGGGGTGCCATCGTCTGTCCGGACGAAAAGACCAAGCAGCGTATCGACCATCTCAAGAATTTCGGTTTCGCCGATGAGGTGACCGTGGTGGCACCGGGCATCAACGGCAAGCTCAACGAGGTGAGTTCCGCCTTTGGTCTGCTCTCTCTCGAGCATCTCCATCGGGCCCAGGCGCGTCGTCAGGCGATCGACGCCCGTTATCGTCGCGAGTTGGCGGAGATTCCCGGCATCCGGCTCATATCGATTCGTGCCGGCGCGGAGCACAACCATCCGCACTTCCCCATTCTGATCGGACCCGAGTACCCGTTGAGCCGCGACGCGTTGAATCTCGAGATGCGCGCTCACGGCATCATCACCCGGCGTTATTTCTATCCGTTGATCTCCAACATGCCGATGTATCGCAATCTGCCCTCCGCCAGTCCGGCGAATTTGCCGGTGGCCAACGAGATCGCGCTCAAGGTGTTGTGTCTGCCGATCTATCCGGAGTTGAGTGACGCGGATCAGACGCGGATCATCGGGTTGGTACGGGATGCGGGGAGAGCGGGGAGGAGCGGGATGGCACAAACCTGATGGGGTCCAGGGGCCAATGGCCCCTGGTGGGGTTCGGGGCGAAGCCCTGAGGTTTTGATTGTTTCCCTTGTGACGTTGCCTTTCGCGCGCTTGTCACGATAAGCCCTTTTTCGCGTTCTTTGCGAAAAAGGGCGCAGCGCGCGGGGCTCATGTGCCGTGCGTCGTTGTCGCTTTTGGGCAACGACGCACGGCGAGTCGCTCGGGGCCGGGCATTGTTCGGGGCCGGGAGTCGCCACCGGCGACCGGATTTTCTGGCCATGTTCGCGGGAACGTTTCGCCAAAGGCGCGAAACGTTCCCGCA
>NZ_JBZVFG010000046.1:7772-30727 GCF_058402785.1 Candidatus Magnetaquiglobus sp. | reverse complement strand
TTATGATCTGGCTTGAATAGGGTTGATATTATTATTGAATGTCAACACGCCCTAGTAAAATATCACACAATAGTCCAATCGCCGTGCAGCATGGCAGCAATAGCAAGTGCAGGAGCAAACCGTTGCACCCCGGTCATGCCCCTCCTGACCGACGCCCCAGATCCTCGCGCTGACGGCGGACGATGTGGGCCTGCAACCGTTCCCGATGCAACGGCGACATGTGCTCAAAGGAACAGGCCACCCGCCGTCGCCCGAACTCATCCGGATCCTGCACCACCACGATGCGACCATACGACCAAAGGGTCTCGAATCCCTGCCCCTCGGGATCCACCGCCAGACGAATCTCGACCAGATCCCCCTTGTAGACCCGCTGTCGCAACGTGCGCCAACCCACTCCCGTGGCACTCAGGTTGACACCAAAAATCGCATCCCCGTCCGGGGTCACCTGCTTGGGGATATCCAACGTGGACAGATCGATCCCGGCCAGGGTGGCACGAATCCCCACCAGAGGTTCAACCAGCGACGGATCGGTGACGCGCAACCCCTCGACCCGCTTGTCGATCTGCCGCGCCACCTCGGTCAAGTCGCGCTCGGTGTTCAACAATGCCAACTTCTGCGCCACCGGATCCAACTGCGTTCTCAAAATGCGCAGATCCAGTTCGTCCTTGAAAAAGGCCAGCAATTGCGCCACGTCCGCGGCGCCAGGTGGACGCTTGATCAACTCCTTGAGAAGGATCGTGAACTGTCCCAGACAGAGCTGGAATCGGTTCTCCTCCTCTTCGGTGATCGCCTGACGAAAACGGTGATCCAGATACTCCCGAACCCACAAGGCAGGCCGCCGGGCACGACCATTCTGCTGGCGCATGGCCTTGAGCAGGGTATCGGCCTCGAACAACATCCGTTTCTGGGCCATCACCGCATCGCGCAACAAAAAGAGCTGACGTTCCTGAAAACAGGCCACCGCCTGGTCAAAACTCTTCAGGCTCATGATCTTCCAGGCCAACGGCAACTGGTCGTTGAGCCGGTAATCCTGACGTTTGGGCACCAGACCCGCGCGGTTGGCGGGATGATCGCTCAAATAAGCCGAAGCGCGATGGGGCTCGGCCTCGACGATCTCCTTGCCTTCGGCCAGCTTGCGCGCCATCCGGGCGTGACGATCCTCCTCGGGATGGACGGGTGGATGGGCCGGTTTGGCGGGGGTCGGGGCGTGCGGAAGGATCTCGCGGGGCAAGGCACCTTGCACCTGGGGCGTGATGTAATAGGCGGCGGTCTCGGGACGGGCCGGCATCACGAACTCCGGTTTCTCCGCCACCGGTCCGCGCACCGACGCGGAAAACGCCGGATCGGCGAATGCCGGGGAGACTTTCGGCGTAGTCGGGAGGGTGTTCTGGAACGATGCGATGGTTTCGAAACGGCACTCGACGCGGATGGCGGAACCGTTCCAGTCGCGACGCAACCGATGCACCCGACAATAGGTGTGCATCGGCATCGGTTGTTCGGCAAACAAAGAGAAGCGCAGCTCGACCCGATCGCCAACCGTCAGATCGGCCTCCTGGGTCCAAAAGGTCACGCCGTCGCCGGAATCGTGCCATTGCAACGGATGGGGCACGTAGCGATCATCACCAGGCTGGGCCTGTTCCACGACCCGGTTGAGCTTGGCGTTCAGAAATTCCAGGGCCAACAGCCGCGGCATCCGCGCCACGGACTCGATCCCGCCCGCATCCACGATCTCCCGCTCACGCTCCAGCAGCGCCTGGGTCTCCTCCCCGAAACCAGGATGCAGGGCCACCGGCACCGTCCGCGACCGCCGCGCGCGGGTGACCGCATCCAGCTCCACGGGCTGGATCTTGCGCCACCACAGCGGCACCTCGATCACATTGGATCCCACTCCAGGCGGTTTCCCGGCCATGCGCTGTCCCTCATTGCCACGAAAGGGTCAATAGCCGCTCTTGGCGCGCAACAGTTCGGACTGCCGCAAGAAAATGTGCTGAATCAACCGTTCGCGATCCGGGTCGAGGATCGGCTCGAAACGACAGGCGATCCGGGTCATCCCCCCGTCGCCGAGATCAAAGATCTTCATCACCCGCGCGAAACATTCGATGATGGTCAGGGTATCGACCGAAAGGGACAACCGCAACTCCACCACATCGCCCACCACCAGACCGGTCTCCTTGTCCTCGAAGGAGATGCCGCCACCGCTCAGGTTGACCGGGGTCAGGGTCATGGGGCGCTCCCCCTCGCTTGGATGAAAGAGACGGAGCAGCAGGTTGAGCTTCTGATCCAGACGAATCAGGACACGCGCCAGCTGGGGTTCGCTCTGCTCGAGTTTTTTGAGTGCCTCGGTGATGTCGAGCGCCGCGATGGCCTGATGGATGTCGTCGCTCTTGTGCGGAAAGGTACGATGCTGCTCGAAATAGGCCATCACCGCCCTGAAGCGCTCTTCATCGATCTTGCGCCACGCCAGGGGAAGGTGATCGTCCACCCGGACAAACTCCCGCTGTTGTTTCTGTTGCGCGGGTTGATTGGTCTGCTGCGCCATGCTGGCTCCTGAACACCGCTCTAATGGGAACCGCCGGGAGGAGATGCCTCGGGTTTCGGAGCCTGAACCGCGACGGACGGCTCCGTCTTTTCCGCCACGGGACGGATCTCGCGGGTCAAAAGGATCTCGATGCCCGCCGTTTTGCCCCGCTCGGTGGGCGTGGTTCCCAACACCTCGCCGGGCCGATGCCCGGACACCGCCAGACGGGTCGGGTCCATGCCACCCGCCACGAAAAACTCACCCAGGGCTGCGGCCTCGGCGGCGGTCAGGGCCCAGACGCTCCCCAACGCACCACCCGACCCGCTCTTTTCGCCGAAACTGTCGATACGCACCACATTGGGCATGCGGGAGAACTGCACCGCCAACTGCGTGAGAACCGGTCGCACCTCGTCACGCAGAGTCACCGTCCCCTCGGCAAACAGGGTGGATCGACCCATGCGGATCAAGAATCCTTCCTCGATGGGTCTGGCCTCCAGGGATTTGGCGTCCGCCAGACGACCCCGCATCGCCTCGAGTCGCTCCTTGATGCGCACCAGTTCCACGGCCTGGGTGAATTCGATCGCCTCGAGCAGGGTGCGGGAGCCCCCCCCCTGTACGTCCTCGAAGGAGAACGCCATGGCATCCAATCCCAGGGAGACGCGCACCGACGACAGGGCGGCGGCCATGCGTGCCGGATCCGGTCGGGACATGGCGAGCAGCATGATGCACACCCCCAGCAGCACGGCCAGCGTACTCGCCAGAGGCATCATCCACCCCGGCCCCCGGGGCGTCACCGTGGAACCCATCTCATCCGTGTCCGTCATGACACCTTCCTGAAAACGTAACGATTCAGGACCCCTGCATTGGGCGGGGTCCAGGGGACCATGGACCCTTGATAAGGGAACGACGCATCCCGTGATGGGTGCGGTTTAATCGATCTTGCGTGCCGTGGGCGGCAGAACCGCGATCAGGGATTGCATCAGCATGCGAGGGTTGACCCCCTTTTGAATGCTGATCATGCCATCGATGATCACCTGACGGACCATCTGCTCCTCCTCGCTGTAGGCCACCAGCTTGTAGGAGACCGGAATCGCCACCAGATTGGCGATCAGGATGCCGTAGAAGGTGCTGACCAGGGCCGTGGCCAGTCCGGGTCCGATGGCGGCGGGGTCCTCCATGTGACCGAGCATCTGCGCCAGACCGATCAGGGTGCCGAGGAGTCCGAAGGCGGGGGCCGCCTCGGCGATCCCCTCGAAGATCCCCACGCCGTTGCGGTGGCGATCCTTTTGACAGCTCAACTCCTTGGCGAGAATCTTCTCCAGAAAGGCCGGATCCGCGCCATCGACGCAGTGGTTGATCGCCTTTTGCAGGAACTCGTCGTCGGACTTGACCTTTTCCAGGGCGAGGATGCCATCCTTGCGGGCGATCTGCGACATCTCGACGATCTGCTTGATGATCTTGTGGATGTCGTGGGACTTGACGAAAAAGGCCTTCATCAGGATGCTGAAGGCGCCAAACACTTCGCTCATGCGATGACGGATGAACAGCGAGGCGATGGTCCCGCCAAAAACGATCAGGATGCTGGGGATGTCCACGAACATGCCCAGTTGGCCACCCATCAGGATGGCGCCGAACATCAGCACCAACCCGAACACGAAGCCGATTATCGTTGCGAAATCCATGGCGCCGGTATCCTGTCAGATCATTCGTATCAATGAAAATCACGCAAGAGATGTTCCAATTCTCATCGCGAAGCCGCGATCTGTCAAGCCTTGAGCACCGCGCGCATGCGGATGGCATCCGGCGCGTGGACCACCCCCCGTTCGGTGACCAGCGCGGTCACCAGTTCCGCCGGGGTGACATCGAAGGCGGGATTGAACACCTTGACCCCTTCGGCGGCGATGCGCATGCCGCGTACATGGGTCACCTCGTCGGCGGGACGCTCCTCGATGGGGATCTCCAGGCCGGTCGGAGTCTTGAAATCGATGGTGGAGAGGGGACAGGCCACCAGGAACGGGATCGCGTGGCGTCGCGCCAGCACCGCATGGACATAGGTGCCGATCTTGTTGGCGGCATCGCCGTTGGCCGCCACCCGATCCGCGCCCACCACCACGGCATCGATCAGACCGCGACTCATGGCGTGTCCGGACATGGAGTCGGTGATCAGGGTCACCTCGAAGCCGTCCCGTTCGAGTTCCCAGGCGGTGAGGCGCGCCCCCTGCCAGAACGGCCGGGTCTCGGTGGCGAAAACGCGCACCTCTCCGAAGCGTTCGCGGGCGGCGCGGATCACCCCCAGGGCGGTGCCATATCCGGCGGTGGCCAGGGCGCCGGCGTTGCAGTGGGTCATGATGGTCAGAGGACGCCCCGAGGGCGGCGCGGGAAGAATCGCGGCCCCGGCTTCACCCATGGCCCGACACGAGGCGATATCCTCCGTGCGGATGGCTTCGGCTTCGCGCAGCAGTCGTTCCGGGAGATCGACCGGATCACCCGCCAGCAGGGGTTCGAGACGATCCAGGGCCCAGCCCAGATTGACCGCCGTGGGGCGCGCCTGACGCAGCAGCCGCATCCCCTCGGCCATGGCCTCGGGCCAGGAGGCGGGGGTTCCCGAGCCCGCCAGACGGAACGCCTCGACCGCCACCCCGAAAGCCGCCGCGCAGCCGATCGCCGGCGCACCGCGCACCACCATGGCGCGGATCGCCTCGGCCACCCCGGCGGCGGAGGTGAACTCCAGATGGCGCTCCTCGGTCGGCAACAGGCGTTGATCGAGCATGCGCACCTTGCCATCCTTCCAGACGGCCACGTCGAAAACGGTCATTCTCTCTCTCCGATCCTCAACAGCAACACCGCCCACTCCTCGATGAACAGGGATCGCTCCAGGCGCGCCCCCTCCCCTTCGAAGGCCAATTGGATTTCTCGCGCCTGTTCTCTCAAGATTCCGGAGAGAATCAACCCCCCTCCCGACGCCATGGCCGCCACCAGCCGCGCCGCGTTCTCGAGCAGCACCGAGGCCAGAATGTTGGCCACGCCGGTTTCGAACCTCCCCTCGGGCACGTCGGCCCGTTCGACCAGCTCCACCCGCCCGGCCACGCCATTGACCTCGGCATTGCGCCGCGCGGTCTCCACCGCCACCGGATCCAGATCGGTCCCCAACACCGATTCGGCCCCGAGCAGGGCCGCCCAGATCGCCAGGATCCCGGAACCGCTCCCCATGTCCAGCACCCGCCCCAACGGGCGCGTCGCGGCCAGATCTTCCAGAAGTTCCAGGCAGCCGCGGGTGGTGGCATGGGTGCCGCTGCCAAAGGCCATCTCCGGATCCATGCGGATCACCAGACGCTCCGGTTCATCTGCCGGCGGGGCCAGCCAGGAGGGGACGATCCACAACCGTTTTCCCACCTGCAACGGCTGATAATCCACCTTCCACGCCTCGGCCCAATCCGTGTCCGGCAGATCGCGCCACGCCACGGCCCCCCCATCAAGGGCCACATCGTGAGCGGCCAACGACAACCGCAAGCGGATCTCCAGATCGTCCCGATCCACGGTATCCTCGAAAAAACCGGTCACCAGCAACCGCTCGCCGGTCAAACCGGTCGAAACCCCCATGGATCCCTCGTCCGCCAGCCACTCGGCCACGGGCTCATCCCACGGGCGATCCACCATCACGCGCAATTCCCAGGTCATGCTTCGTTTCCGATCCCCTTGAAGTCCATTTTGGATTGCATCGTTTTTTTTGAACGCCCTGTCGTGAAAAAACATCGCGAACAGAGTTGACAGCGGATCTTATCTGATCCTAAATACACAATCAATTATTCGTCCGCCACACCGCGCCGAGTACCCGATACCATATCTTTCTTTAAAATCTCGTGAAACATCCCCTGCTCACGCCGCTCGTTCCCCTGATGGACCGTCGCGGCCCTCCCCACCCGCTTCTGGGCAATGCGCCCGGAGCCGCGCTCGCCTGGCTGGCGGTGGAGTGTACCCGACACATCCCCGGCCCGGTCGTGGTCGTCACCGGCAGCACGGGGCGCGCCGAGAGTCTCTATCGCGAAATGCTCTTTTTCGCCGATCAGCTCCAGCCTGCCCTCACACTCCTGCCGTTTCCCTCCTGGGAGACGCTCCCCTTCGAGCGGCTCTCCCCGTATGGACCGATCATGGGCGAGCGGATTCGCGCCCTGTTCCGCCTCACCCAGACCCTGGGCGGAGGACCGATCAGCGCCGGCGACGTGGCCGGACACACCCTGACCACCCTGATCACCACCCCGGCGGCGCTCATGCGACGCACCGTGCCCCATCGCCATCTGGCCAGCCACGGCTTTTCCGTGGCCAAGGGGGATCAACTCGACATCGCCGCCCTGCGACTCTTTTTCTCCTCGGCGGGGTATCGGGCCGTCGCTCAGGTGGAAGAACCAGGCGAATTCGCGATTCGCGGCGGCATCATCGACCTTTTCCCGCCCGGTCGCGAGGATCCGGTACGGCTGGAGCTGTTCGGTGACGAGGTGGAGACCCTGCGCCTCTTCGACCCCATCACCCAGCGATCCACCGACCGCATCCAGTCGGTGCAGGCGTTGCCGGTCAGCGAGGTGATCCTCACCGAGGAGACGATTCGCGACTTCCGCGCCTCCTTCCGCCAGGCCAACGGCATCGGCGCCGCCGAAGACGAACTCTACAAACAGATCTCCAAGGGCGAAAAAGCCCAGGGGATGGAGCAGTATCTCCCCTTCTTCTACAGCCCGGCGGAGAGTTTTTTCGACTATCTGCCACCCGATACCCTCTTCCTGCTCGACGGCGACGCCCTGGCCGAGGCGCGTCACTTCGAGGCCGAGGTCACCGAACGGCTCGCCCAACTCGATGCCGAAGGGAGCGGAGATCCATTCCACCCCGCGCCACCCCGCGAACTCTATCTGACCGCGGAGGAACTCACCGCCCAGCTCGACCGCTTCGCCACCTTCGCCATCTCTCCCCAGGCGGCACCAGGAGGGATTTCCCTCGGCTTCGATCCGGTCCCGCGTTTCATTCTCCCCCCGGATCCCGACCAACCCGAACCACCCCGACCGCCGCTGGATCTGGCCAGCGAGGCGATCCGGAAGGCCCAGTCGCAAGGGTTCCAGGTGTGCATCACCGCCGCCTCGATGGGACAACGGGAGCGACTGCGCGAACTCCTGGAGGATCACAAGATCCCCACCGGCATGATCGCCCACTGGCGCGAACTGGCCTCCCGCCCCGCCTCGCCCACCTGCTGGCTCGCGGTGGGCGATCTGGAATCCGGCTTCGTCCATGGCCGCATGGGGATCCTGCTGCTCACCGACAGCGCCATTTTCGGCATCAAGAGCAAACGCCGCAAAACCGATCCCCGCTACCTGGATCAACTCCTGGCCGGATTTGCCGACCTCAAGGAGATGGATCCGGTGGTCCACGCCGATCACGGCGTGGGTCGCTACGGCGGATTGCACTCCCTGGAGGTGGGCGGGATCAAGAACGATTTCCTGCTCATCCACTACGCCGGCACGGACAAGCTCTACGCTCCGGTGGAAAACCTCGACCGGGTGACCAAATACATCGGCGGCGAGGATATTCCCCTCGACAAGCTGGGCGGCGTCAAATGGGAAAAGACCCGCGAAAAGGCCAAACGCAAAATCCTGGAGATGGCCGAAGAGCTGGTGCGTCTCCAAGCCCAGCGCGAGGCCCATCAGGGGTTCGGCTTCACCCCCCACGATCCGCTGCTCGAAGAGTTCGCCGCCGGCTTCCCCTTCGAGGAGACCCCGGACCAGACCGCCGCCATCGAGGCGGTGCTGGCCGACATGGCCTCGGCGCGCCCCATGGACCGGCTGGTGTGCGGGGACGTGGGCTTCGGCAAGACCGAGGTCGCCCTGCGCGCCGCCTTCCGCGCGGTGATGGACGGCAAACAGGTGGCGGTGTTGACCCCCACCACCATCCTCACCCAACAACACTACGAAACCTTCCTGCGTCGGCTCGCCCCCTATCCGGTCACGGTGGAGATCCTCTCCCGCTTCCGCACCCCGGCGGAACAAAAATCCGCCATCGAGATGATCGCCCACGGCGGCGTGGATATCGTGGTCGGCACCCATCGGTTGTTGCAAAAGGACGTGATATTCAAGGATCTGGGGCTTCTGATCGTCGATGAAGAGCAGCGTTTCGGCGTGGTCCACAAAGAGCGCATCAAGCAGCTGCGCGCCACGGTGGATATCCTCACCCTCACCGCCACCCCCATCCCCCGCACCCTGCACATGGCCATGAGCGGCCTGCGGGACATCTCCATCATCGCCACCCCGCCGGTCAACCGGCTGGCGATCCGCACCTTCGTGTTGCCATTCGATCGCCAGAAGGTGCGCGAGGCGGTGCTGCGCGAGATCTATCGCGGTGGTCAGGTTTTTTTCGTCCACAACCGGGTGGAGGATATCGAAAAGATCGCCGCCGATCTGGCGGCACTGGTCCCCGAGGCCCGGATCGGCGTGGCCCATGGCCAGATGCGCGAAGGACGGCTGGAGAAGATCATGCTCTCCTTCTACCGTCAGGAGTTCAACCTGCTGGTCTGCACCACGATCATCGAGAACGGGGTGGACATCCCCACCGCCAACACCATCATCATCCACCGCGCCGACCGCTTCGGCCTGGCGCAACTCCATCAGCTGCGCGGACGGGTGGGCCGGTCGAAACACCGTGCCTATGCCTATCTGTTCATTCCCGACCCCCGCTCCCTCACCGAGGATGCCCTGCGCCGCCTGGAGGCGATCGAATCCATGGGCGAGCTGGGCGCCGGCTTCACCCTGGCCACCCACGACATGGAGATCCGCGGGGTAGGCAACATCCTCGGGGACGAGCAGTCCGGCCAGATCGAAGAGGTGGGGTTCGAGCTGTACAACCAGATGCTCAAGGAGGCGGTGGACGCCCTGCGCGCCGGCCACGGCCAAGCGCTCGCCGCGGAGAAGAAGGCCGAAGAGGAGTTCTCGCCGGTCATCAACCTGCACCTCTCCACCCACATCCCGGACGATTATGTCCCGGACGTGCGTCAGCGGCTCACGCTCTACAAACGCATCGCCACGCTGGAAACCGCCGACGACCTGCGCGAGATGCGCGCCGAACTGACCGATCGCTTCGGCCCCCTGCCGGACTCCACCTCCAACCTGTTGCGCGTGATGGGACTCAAGCAGGCCTGCCGGCGGATCAAGATCCTCAAGATCGACGCCGGCCCCAAGGGAGCCACGATCCAGTTCCACGCCCAGCCGCTGGTGAAACCGGAGGGGATCATTCAGCTTCTGCAAGAGGGCGGCGGCGCGATTCGCCTGAACCACGAAACCCAGACCTTGAGCATCAAGGAGCGCGCCTGGGAGGATTCCACCCGCCGCATCGACGAACTGTATGCCATCCTGGGCCGGTTGTGAGAGGGCAGGCCGGGTGAGGGAGCGGGCCGGGTTTGTATAGGCGGGCCGATTGTGAGGGAGCGGGCCGATTGTGAGGGAGCGGGCCGGTCGTTGCCCCGGCTCATCCGGCCATCATCGTCTGGCCACCCTCCCGCGACAGCGGGAAGCGCATCACGAACGCCGCGCCCTGGCCGGGATGGCCATGACAGACGATCGTCCCCTTCAAGGTCTGGGTGACGAGGTTGTAGACGATGTGCATCCCCAGACCGCTCCCTCCCTCTCCCTGCCGGGTGGTGAAGAAGGGTTCGAAAATCCGCTCCTCATCCTCCGTATCGATCCCCTTGCCGTCATCCCGATAGATCATCACCACCTCGTCGCCGGCCTGCACCGTGACATCGATCACGATCCGTCCCTCGTCGCGCCCCTCGAAGCCATGAGTCAGGGAGTTCATGACCAGATTGCTGACGATCTGGAAAAAGGCGCCCGGATCCCCATGCAGCACCAGATCATTCGGACAACGGATCTCCACCTGGTGTTTGGTCTTCTTGAGCCTGGGACGCAGACTGTGCATGATCTCGTGGAGATGGGCGCCGAGTTGCAGGGTGCGCATGTTTTCCACCGACTGGTCCACCGCCACCTGCTTGAAGCTGCGGATCAGTTGGGCGGCCCGGAGCAGATTGTTCTGAATCAATCCCGAGGCCTCGCGCACGATTTGCAGGAAATCGGACCAATCCTGGGGCTCCATCCGATTCTCGCCCTGTTTTTCCACCACCCGCGCGCCGCGCTCGTCCAGGAAGCTGGATGCCGTGAAGGCGATGCCCACCGGGGTGTTGATCTCGTGGGAGACCCCGGCCACCAGTCGGCCCAGGGCCGCCATCTTCTCCGACTGATAGAGCTGATCCCTGGCATCCCGCAATTTCTCCATCGAGGCGCGCAACTCAGAGGTACGCGACTCCACCCGATGCTCCAACTCCTCGTTGAGATGGCGCAGCGCCTCGGCATCGCGATGGCGCAGGATCAGACCTTCCAGGGTGCTGGCCACCGAGCGCAGAAACTGCCGCTCCTCCTCGACCACCGAATGGCCGGCCATCAGGTAGAGGGTGATCACCCCCAACACCGCGTCGCCATTCAAAATGGGCACGCAGTAGTGACCGTGATCGACCATGTTCGGCCAGCGGATTTCGTGGCGCGCGTCGCCAGAATGGGACAGGAAGAGCGTCTCGCGCGCCAACGCGGTGCGACCGCACAGACACTCCCCGAACCGGACGCTCCCGCACCGCTCCCGATGGGCCGGAGAGAGCCCCTGCCAGGCCACCATGCGCAAACTCCGTTGATCGCTGTCGGCGAGAAAAATCGCCCCCTTGGATTCGATGGCCAGCCAGGGAATGGAGAGCAGCTTGGCCAGGGACACGCGAAGCTGTTCATCGAGGGGCCGTGGGAGCAGGGTGATCCGCAACAGATCGTTGAGGGCCGCATGACTGCTGCCCAACCGTTCCGCCTCGTCCTCGGCCCGTTTGCGCCGGGTCACCTCGTCCTGCAAGGGCATGACCGCGGTGTGCCACAACACCCAGCGCAGGATCACTCCCAACATCACCAGGACCGCGATCGACAGGGCGGTCAGTTTGACGCTCAGCCGGAACACATCCTCCCGCGCCCGGCTGAAATTGCGCTCCACGGTGATCGTGAGAAGCAGTCGGTCTTCGTGACGCACCTGGTGGATGTAGGTACGGGTGCCCGGACCCCGTTCCGGGTTGTGATGGCGCACCAGTTCGAAGTTGTTGGCCGCCCTGGCGATCAGGGTGATGATGTCACGATCCTGTTCCGCCCAGCCCCGCAGTACCCGTTCCAGGGTGGCGTGATCGTGTTTCAGGATCGCCTCGTGGGCCATGGTGGCGATCAGGTTGAGGTTCTCCTCCATGCGCTCCTCGTGGATCATCTCCAGGTTGTCGCTCTGTTCCACGAGCACCACGCCGCCCTGGAGCACGAGAAACACGATCATCACCATGGAGAAGATCAACAGACCCGAGTATCGCCGCCAGGATTCCATTCGGCCCACCCTCCCACCCCTGGATCAAGAGGCCATTGTTTCTATTTTTGGCTCAGAGGCTGTTTGGCAAAGGCCAAACAGCCGACGCGGGCCATGAATGGCCCGCCCAATTGCGCAGCCATTTGAGAAGCACGAATCGTTTTTTTCGATTCGTGCAGGTTTGGTGAGGCCATGCATGGAATCACCAAACCGCCTCTCAGGGGGAGGCCATTCATGGAATCACCAAACCGCCTTTCAGGAGTTGTCGCAACGGATCGAACTCCCCATCCTCGGCGGCAACCAGGGCCGTGGCATCGGGATGGAATCGCTTGAGCGCCGCCATCCCCTCCGGGGTTTTATGCAGATCGAGCATGGCGGTGCGTACCTTCTCCACCCACTCCGGGGGTTGATGCCGTCCGGCCACGAAATGCAGATTGGGCACCGGCAGGGATTCGGCGATCACCCGCATGCCCCGATCGGCATACTGGTTGTAGATATCCTCCTTGACCCCGGCGGCATCGAACTGCCCCATCAGCACGGAGAGCACCACGTTCTGGTTGTTGCCGACAAAGGCGTGTTCCGCCAGATCCTTCAGGGTTACCCCGGCCTTGGTGAGCATCTGCATGGGCAGGGTATGGTTCATGGTGGAGCCGGGATCACCGAAGGCGAACCGTTTGCCTCTTAAATCCCCAAGCTCCCGAATCGGACTGTCGTTGCGCACGAAGATCACCCCGTGGTAGTGCTTGCTCCCTTTCAACTCCTCCATGGCCAGGATCGGATGGGGTCCGTACTTTTCGGTGAGTTGCAGATAGGGGACCGGACCGACATAGGCGATGTCGAACGCCTGCTTGCCGACCTCTTCCACGAGGGTGCGGAAGTCGGCGGGCACCTCGAGCCGTACCGGCTGCCCGAGGGCCCGTTCCAGATGGTGCAGCAAGGGTGTAAAGCGTTCGGTGAGTTCGATCGAGTTCAGGAGAGGAATCACCCCGAAGCGGACCATCGCTTCCTGGGCGGCCAAAAGGGGCGGGCTCATCCATGCTCCCAACACTGCGATCCCCACACCGATCCACCCACGCCATGCAGGTTTTGTCATGCTCACCTCCACGCTGGTTCCGGGTCATTTGCGTCCACGGGTCCGGGACAGTGTATATTGGAGTTATGGTTTCATTCAACATTTTTATTCAAGGCATGCCTTGAATCGTCTCATACCCTGGACCTCCCGAAGGGAGGTCCAGGGTAACGATGAGGTGAGGGGGTTCTCCCCATCCTGCAGGTTACAAATGAGAAAGTGATGTGACGGGAGGGAGAGGAGGATTGGCAGCTTTCAGGAAGGATTGTTCGGCAAGACGGATATTCGACAGAAGCGAACATCCGTCCTGGAAGCCTCCCGACTCACTTCAACAACGTATTGATATATTTGAACATTGATACCGGAGCGATGGATTCGCGGTTGCAGACGATCTGCACGTCCAACGCTGCCGCCACGCTGCCGATGAAGAGCGCCAGCTCCGGCTCGATGCCGCCACTTAACGACAGGCTGGCCAGGGAGAGAAAACTGTCCCCCGCCCCCACGCGATCGACGATGCGGGTGGAGAGGGCCGGAATGTGGAGCAGGCGCTCCGTTGTGCCATCCAGCCACAGGGCGCCGGCGGTCCCCTGGGTCACCGCGAACTGTTGGGCATGCACCTTGGCGCTGATGGCGCGCATCAGTCCATCCAGCGGATCGAAACGATTGTGGGCGGCCAGGCGCAGCTCCGGTTCGTTGACCGCCACGAAATCGGCGCGCGGATAGCGGGTGATCACATGATAGCCGCGATTGCCGCCGTTCACCTGGGTGTTGACCGCCAGATAACGGGCGTGGTCGCACAACGCCTGGACCATCCTGGCCGAGATCAACCCATTGCCGTAATCCGGCACCACCACCAGATCGAACGATCCGGCATTCTTGGCGATCCAGTCGCACGCCTCGGCCTCCCGCGTCTCGGAGAGGGGCTCCTCCTCGTAGAAATAGAGTTCGAACAGCTTGTTCATCGACCTGTCGATGAATCTTCTTTTCAGGAGTGTCGGCGCGGACTCAAATTCGTAAAAGACGGTCTCGATGTTCGGGGCCAGCTTGGAACGGATGAACGGGGCATAGGGGTCGTCCCGACCCACGCCGGAGAGCAGGGTCACCCGATCGACGAACCCGGCCAGATGGTTGGCCACCGCCATGGCCCCGCCCGCGAACAGCTCGTTGGACTCGTAGCGGGCGGCGATGACGTTCACCCCCTTGCCGGTCAGCCCCATCGGGGTGGTGGTGCAATACTCGTCGATGATCGCCTCGCCCACCACCAGCACCCGTTTGTCGCGCAACCCCTGGCACCGGGCGATGATGTCGTCGGCGCGGTAGCGGGCGCGAAAATCCTGCAAACAGGCTTTGGTCTCCGGGGTGAACACCTCGAAGTGGTTGTTGATGATGCCGCTGGAGCTGAACAAAATCTCCTCGGTGAAGCGCATCTCCCCGCCGTGGCTCTCCACCGCCCGCTGTTCCAGGGAGATGTTGCCGCTGATATCCTGTTCCGGATTCTTGTAGTCCTGACCCTTGACGTAGATCGAGGGGCGCACCGCGTGCAGCACCGGAATCGCGGTCGTGGCATGGTTGACCGCCACCCAGGTCACGCAATCCAGGGCCGCCAGGCTTTCGGCGCGCAGCGTATCCGGGAAGATCGGGCGTCCCGGTCCCTTGTTGACGAACGCATCGGCGGTGATCGTCACCACCAGAAGATCCCCGAACGAGCGGGCCATTTGCAAATGACGCACATGACCGGGGTGGATCAGATCGAACACCCCGTGGCACAACACCACCCGTTCGCCCTGCTCCCGACTCTGCCGGCTCTTCTCGGCCAACTCCTGCAACGTGATGATCTTCGTTTGGGTCGTCATCGCCAATCCGCCCGTTCTCGTGATTAAGGTTTATCCAGATATTTGAACCAGGTAGCCGTTGCCTGGGCAATGCTCTCCTTGTCCCACAACGGGGCATCGCGCCAGTTGTCGATCTCGGCGAGCATGTTGGTCACCCCGGTGGCGAAATCCACCGTCGGCTGCCAGCCGAGCTGGCGGGTGATCTTGTCGGTATCGGCCCAGGTGCAGTCCGGCTCGCCGGGTCGTTTGGGGATGAACACCACCTCCCCGCCCAGAAGCTCCACCAGATGGAGCACCGTCTGGGGCTTGCCGGCGCCGATGTTGTAGATCTCCCCCGGATGGTTCCCCTGGGCGGCCCGATAAAACGCTTGAGCCACGTCGGTGACGTAGACGAAATCCCGCGATTGGGCCCCATCCCCCACCACGGTATAGGGTTTGCCGGCCAGTTTCTGACGAAAGAACACCCCGAACACCGCGCCATAGGCTCCGGTGGTGCGCACCCTGGGACCATAGGCGTTGAAGATGCGCATGGCGTTCACCGGCATGCCGTACACCTGTCCCCAGTGCAGCACCGCCAGCTCGCCCAGATATTTGCTCAACGCATAGGGGTATTGGGGTCGGATCGGATGGGTTTCCGGGGTGGGGGTGTCGGCCAGGCCGTAGCAGGAGGAGGAGGCCGCGTAGACGAACCGTTTCAGGCTCCCCTCCCCGCCATGCCGGGTCGCCTCCAGAACCCGCACCGTGCCTTGCACGTTGGTCGCCAGGTAGTCGATGGGCTGTTCGATGGAAGGGACCAGATCGCCGATGCCGGCAAAGTGATACACCTCGTTCACCCCGCGAAAGCTCGGGTGATCCGGTTGCAGATCACGGATGTCCAACTTCTCCAGGCTCAGATCCGGGTTGTTGGCCGCGTGGGCGAGATTGGACTCCCGTCCGCCGCTCAGGTTGTCGATCACCCGCACCCGGTACCCTTCCCGCAGCAAAAGGTCGGTCATGTGGCTGCCGATGAAGCCGGCCCCACCGGTCACCACGGCGATGGGTTTTGGTATCGATGCCATCGATGATTCACTCCCTTGCAAAGATTCAAGACCTCATGGTTGCCGAATTCTGGCAACGAATTGCGACCGTTTTCATCCCCACCTCAAAACGGGCCGGTGAACTGGGCATTCGGCACATCCCGATTCCCCTGCCGATGCAAACGACCCAACACCGCCTCTTCGTTGGGACGCCGCTTGCGCCGCAACAACGGCAGAATCGCCCTGGCGATGCTCTCCGCATCCGGATCGTAATACCGCGCCAACACCGGCGAGGTGGGCAACGGATGGTCCGGATAGGCCACCCGCACCGGCGCCTTGTCGAGTTCCAGAAAGGATCGCTCCATCACCCGCGCCACCACCTCGGCACCCATGCCGCAACTGGTCCAACCGGTATCCGCCACCACCAGCCGACCGGTCTTGCGCACCGAAGCCAACACCGGCGCCAGATCCAACGGCTGTACCACCGACAGATCGATCACCTCGACCTCGATGTCGTGCCCGGCCAACACCTCGGCAGCCTTCAGAGCCTCCAGAACCATGTAGGAGTAGGCCGCCACCGTCACATCCCGCCCCTTGCGCACCAGTCGCGCCCGGTCCAACGCCAACCGATACGGCGCTTCCGGCACATCGCCCAACACCCCGTGCAACCAGCGATGCTCGATGAACAACACCGGATTGGGATCGTCGATGGCCGCCAACAACATCCCCTTGGCATCCCGCGCAGTCACCGGCATCACCACCTTCAACCCCGGAATGTGGCCGAACAACGCCTGAAGACTCTGGGCATGCTGCGGACCCTGGCCCCAGCCACGCCCGATGATGGTGCGCAACACCAACGGCACCGGTCGGTTGAACAGGTAATGCCACTTGGCCGCCACATTGGCCAATTGATCCAGGGCCAGATACAGAAAATCGATGCGCTGATGCACCATGACCGGTCGCATCCCGGCCAATGCCGCGCCGATGCACACCCCGGTCATCCCGTTCTCGGACAACGGCATGTCCATCACCCGCGCCGGACCGAACTCCTGAATCAGATCCTTCGTGGTGCCGAAAATTCCATGCGGTTCCGGCACCCCCTCGCCGATCAGAAACACCCGTTCGTCGGCGGCCAGCGCCTGGGCCGTGGCCTCGCGGATCGCCTGGGCGCACCGGATCAGACGCGGCGCGGCGCGGTTCTCCAACGTGGCCGGCCACTCCGGGGCCGGAGCGAACACCCCGTCACCACGCGTCTCGGGATCCGGGAACGGCGCGGCCCTGGCCCGCTCGAAGCCGGCATCCACCTCGGCCTGAACCTCGGCGCGCAAGGCGTCCAAGGCGGCACGCTCCACGCCCCGCTCGATCAGACGGGCCTCGGCAAGCCGCAACGGACACCGCTCGCGCCACGCCTCCATCGCCCCGGCGGGATGATACCCCAGATCCGAATCGTCGTCCGGTCCGCAATGCTGCACCATGCGGTAGGTGGCGAACTCCAGAAAGGCCGGCCCCTCCCCCGCCCGTGCCCGCGCCACCGCCGCGCCCGTGGCCGCCCACACCGCCTCCACATCGTTGCCATCCACCTGCCAGACCGCCAGACCGTGGGCCCTGGCGATGCCGTGGATGGACCGCTCCGGCTGCCGCTCCCCCACATGGGTGTAACAGGCGTACTGGTTGTTCTCGCACAAGAAAAGCACCGGGATGTTCTTCAATACCGCGAAGTTCATCACCTCGTGAACCACCCCCTCCTCGAAGCATCCGTCTCCGAAGAAGACCGCGCCGATGGTGTCGCTTCCGCGCCTCCGTTCCGCCCAGGCCACCCCCACCGCCAACGGCACCGTATCCCCCACGATCGGAGTCGCACCCAGAAAACCGGCCTCCTGGTCCACCAGATGCATCGATCCGCCCCGCCCCCGACAACAGCCGGTGCGGCGTCCGTACAGTTCGTCGAGAAACGGCTGCAACGCCCCACCCTTGGCCAGATAGTGACCATGGGAACGGTGCGCGCCGAACAACCCGTCCGCGCTGCGCAAATGCGCCCCCACGCCGCTGGCGATCGCCTCCTGTCCCAGACACAAATGGACCGGACAACGCATCAACTGTCCGTCCTCGCGATAACGACTGGCGATCCCCTCCTCGACCAGACGGATCAGGGTCATGTTCCGATGGATGGCCAGCAGGTCGGCGGTGGCAAGCGCGGTTTGATTCATGACGCAACCCGAGTGAAAATCAGATGAAATTGATGTGCGGCACGGATTGGGTGTCGATCGCGTGCAGATAACGGTTGATCTCGTCCATGCGGCAGTTGACCCGGCAGGCGGAGATGTCGAGTTCCTTCTGGATATACTCGAAACTCTTGCGCCGCGCCTCTCCCTCCCAGATCTCCTGGAAACTCTGCTCGTTGAGGTTGCCATACCCGAACCGCTCGTCCAACAAAAAGGCGCTGCACCCGAACACCCGACCATCCGCCATCACGAAGCCCCACAGAAACGGGGTGGCGTAACAGCGCTGATACCGCTCGGCGGAACTCATCTTGGCCATGGTGTGCCAACGGAAGATCAACGAAAACCGCTCGGTGTTCCAATGGGCAAGCGACTTCTCGATCCCCTCGAACCCCTCGTAGGAGAACCCCTCATACCGGCGCGTCTTGCTGAACAGATGCTGGGAGTAGGGTTTGACCACCAGATAATCCAGCCCGATCTCGTCCCGGCAGATCCGGGCCAGATCCTCGATCTCGTGCTGGTTCTCCTCCAAAAGAAGCATTTGCGCCCCGAGCACCACCTGCAACCCGTCGCGGCGCTTCTTCTCCACCATGGCGCGCATGTGCTCGATGGCCTTGGCGAAATCGCTCTCCCTGGTCTGGTGCAACGCCGCGTAGGTCGCGGCGGTACCGGCGTTGATCGACGCCTTGATCCAGGAGATCGACTCCAGGGTATCGATAAAACCAGGTGGCATCACCGTGGCATTGGTGGTGAAGGCCACGTCGATGCCCGCCTGTTTGGTCAGGGTGACGATGCGGGCCATCTCCTTGTGCAGCAACGGCTCCCCCTCGCCGGCATACATGATGCTCTTGACCCCGAGCCGTCCCATCTCCGGCAACCGCTTTTCGAGCAACCCCACGTCGATGCGCACCGACTGGTAGCCGACATAATCGACCGCACAAAAAACGCAACGGTGGTTGCAGGCCCCGACCGTGGCGATCTCCACGTAGATCGGATAGATCCCCTTGGCCTTCTCCCAATCCCCTCGATGGGCCAACACCCGCGCAGCCCGCTCCGGGTGATAGATCAATTTATGGCTGTCGATCCGATAGACATCGCGACTCATGGTCCATTCCATCCATCAGGCTGTCAAAAAACGGTCAATTCCCGCGGATCCGGCAACGTTTGCACGCCGGAAAGCCCTTCCAACCAAACCCTCTGGAAAGGCATTCAAGAAATGTTCCATTTCGATAACCTTCTTCAACCGTCGGGCAGATCCTCTTCCCCATGTCAACTCACAGGGAAAGAGGGCAAACACAGGCATGCGGGCGTGACGCGGGGATGGGAGACGGGCACGGATCGTTGACAGCGGGCATTTCTGACCGGGCGGGGGGTCAGGGAGGATCCTCCCTGACCGGTCGCATCGCTGGTGTGGACGGATCGGACGCGGGCGAAAATCCGGTTGCCGCGTGGTGTGGACGGATCTCAGCCGCGGGCGAAAATCCGGTTGCCGAGGCCGGAGCCGCGTGCGCCGACCAGGTGCCAACCCACGGTCGCGAGCAGCCGTTCGGCCTCGAGCACCTCCTCGTCCGCGCGCATCTCGATCAACAGGTGTTTCAGGCGCGGATCGGCCAGGGTGGCCATGGCCCCGCGCAACACTTTAAGCTCCGGGCCATCGACATCGATCTTCAAATGGGTCGGAAACGGCAGGAACGGGGCGGCGCGCACGAAATCATCCAGGGCATGGGCCACGCAGCCGGAAAAAAAGGTCTCGCCGGGAATCCCCTGGCGGTCATCGATGCCGCGATGCGACCAGCCGCCGCCGACAAAATAGGAGTTGCCGAAACGCAGCACGCCGGACACATCCGACAAGGCGATCGGAAAGGCCATGACCGACCCGCCCAGCCGGTTGAGATGGATGTTGGTGTTGAGTCGCGCCACGTTCAGAGGCGCGGGTTCGAAGGCCACGGCGCGCACCCCCGCATGCAGACTCACCGCGTGCAGGGCATAATAGCCGACATTGGCCCCCACATCGTACAACACGCTCTCCGGGGTGATGGTTTCATCCAGCCAGGCCACGGTCTCCGGCTCCGGAATCGCCACCTGACGCAACTCGCTCTCGTTGGCGATCGCCATCCGGAACGGGCGACCCGGCGTGGCGATCTCGACCGCCTCCTGAAAAACGACCGGCTCCAGGTCACGGGTCACCCGAGGCATGCCGTTGTGGTCGGTGGTGCGGAACTCCAAGGGCAGACGCATCGCGTTGAATCCGGCCAGATGGGCGGTCAACCGTTCCCCATCCAGAAGCATGGACAAGGCATCCGCGCGGGTCAGCCGTCCTTCCCGGATCGCCTCGGCCAGACAGGTCGCATGCCAGGGGCTCAACACCCCGAAATCGTGCCGCACCCGCAACGAAAAGGGCTCCGCACGCTCCACGGCGGCGAACAGTTCGTCCACCGCCTGCTGCTCCTCGTGCAGAAACGGTTTTTCGTCCGTGGCCCCGGAGAGGGATTCGAGCACCAGTTCCACCCGCTCCTCCAGGCTCATGAAGGGGGGGATCAGCCGCAGCTGGGTGATGGCGGCATCGATCTCCGCCTCGGCGACCGTCCGCCCGAAGACCAGCTCCAGACCGGCGCGAATCCCGGCGCGCTCCACCGCCCGTCCCTCGTCCAGCGCCCGCAACGCCGCGCGCACATAACCGGTCAACACCTCGATTTCCATCGTGCTTGCACCCTCTCCCAACATGCGACTAAGCCGGGGACCTCGCGGTCCCCCGTCCCTGCAACAGTGGGGGTCCTGAACAGGTACCTGGTTGCATTGGAACGTTCGTCGAAGGCCGAATGGGAACCATCATACCCCACGCTTCAACGCCTTGAAAGTCATCTCTGCGGCCACGGTCCCGGTGAGGATCGCCTTGCTGTAGCCCGGCCCGAAAGCAAACGACGAGGCCAGCAGCAACCCGTCGAGGCCGGTCTGGCAACCGCGCTGGAAGGCCGAACCGCTCCGGTTGGCCACGCCCGGATCCCCGAAGCCATGGACCCCGCCCAGCGGATCGTTCAAATAGTTGCGCACCGTGCGCGGCGTGGCCATCTCCTTGTAGACGACGCTCCCGGCGATCCCCGGAAAGGCCCGATCCAGGGCCGCGATCAGGGCCTCGAGCCAACCGGCCTTGTGGGCCTGGTAGGCCGCCTCGTCGGTAGGCCAGTTGCTCAAACGGTCGATCCAGTTCATCAGCCCCAGGCACTGCCCGCGCGCGCCGCTCATCTCGCCGAGCTGGCTGTAATCACAAAACAAGAAAGGCGCCTCGCGACTGCCGGGGGACAGACCCATGAGGGTGGCGCTCTCCGGCATCTTCTGCATGCTGTCCATCCACTCGGGAAAGATGAACTGGGCATACTCCCCCACTCCAAAGCGGCTGGGCGGTCCATCGAATCCGAGATAGATCGTCCAGTTGGAAAGATCCGCCGACAACCCCTCGTAGGGCCGATAGAACCGCCCCCGCAACGCCTCGGGCAGAAGGTCGCGCATCACCCGTGGCGTGGCGTTGCCCAGCACCATCCGGGCACGGCTCTCCCGCGGATCGGGCTGACTCGCCTCCCGGCCCGATCCGATGATCCCGGCCTTGCGATGCGCCACCCCCACCACCCGCTCCCCCTCGATCAGAAGATGACTCACCTCGCGGCGCGTCCAGGCCTCGCCGCCATGCGCCCGGATGATCCCCACCAACTGGTCGCTCAACCGTTGCGAACCGCCGCTGATGTAATGGGCGCCGTAGTGATAGGAGGCCTGGGAGAGCGAAAAATCGAACAACGAGATCAGATCCAGGCTCTCGGTGAAAAATTGCAGATTGGCGCACAACGCGAACTGGATCGCCTCGTCGGCCCCGAACAGGGTGGTGAGAAAACGGCGCATGGAGATCTTTTGCGCCGCATTCAGGGTGTCGAGCTGCTGTTGCGGGGTGGCCGGTGACGGCGGAATCCCGGCAGACTCCAACAGGGCGGTCTGAATGTCGGCCAGATCGCTCAAGGGTGTCTGGCCCCATTTGAGCTGCTGGATGTAGTTCTGGTTGCGGGTGTTGCGCAGATGCCGGATCGTGGAAAAGTAGGTGCGAATCCCCTTTTCGTGGTGTGGAAAACGGTTCGTGACCGCCTCGATGGCGGCGTCATGGCCGCGCGGCAGGCGGAAATCGCCCTTCAACAGGGGATGGCGTAAATGATAGAACGTTTCCGATGTGGCCACCGGGACCGTCTCGAGCAGTCCGAGCTTGGCGAACAACGGGGTCTTGAAGTCCTGGGGGTCCAGCCCGTCCAGCATGCACAGGCTGGCTTCGACCTGGAGGTCACGGCGTTTGAAGGTGGTGGCCGCGCCACCGAATTTGTCGTGTCGCTCGAGCACCTGCACGCGGCGACCGCCCTGAGCCAGCAACGCGCCGGCCACCAGGCCGCCAAGACCGGCGCCAACGATGATCGCATCGAAAGAGGAGGAGGACATGGGGGACTCCGGAGGTTGAAGGTGCCATCACGATCGCGGGGGGCCGGGCGATCCGGAAGGGTCCAAACGAAAACGTATCGCCCCGCCAGGTCGCCAGACGGCGGCGGGCATTCCGCGTCACTCCACCGGTTTCACCATGGCCGCCGCCACCCAGGCGCCACCCTCCAACCGCAGCCAATGTCCGTCCTGGCTCCGCTCCACCACGTTCATCACGGTGCCGACCGGAACCGACCGAACCACCTTGGCACGCATCCCGGGCCTGGCGCGCAAACGGACATCCTGGACCGCGACAACCTGCTCCTGCTCCGACACGGCTTCATCCACCAGGCGCGACGCTGGCGCCACCGGCTCTTCCGAACGCTTCTCCGGGGTCGCCGGGGTCGCCGGGGTCGCCGGGGTCGCCGGGGTCGCCGGGGTCGCCGGGGTCGC
>NZ_JBZVFG010000046.1:0-7672 GCF_058402785.1 Candidatus Magnetaquiglobus sp. | reverse complement strand
CGGTTTCGGCGCGCTCGCGCCCTTGCCCGCGGCTCCGGACTCCTTCCTGGACGGAGATCCCTTCCGGGGATCCTTGCCGGAAACCAGGGCCGCGCCCTTCTCCTCTTCCAAGGCATCGGCCTTGGGCAGCCCGAACCGCTTGCCGCGTTGCAAAAGCTCCAGATCCAGCGCACCCATGGTCTTGAGCAGTCCGAAACGGGCCACGAGCACGTCGGCCATGGCGGTTTCGGCATCGCTCTGGGCATTGATCAGGCCGGTCTCGCCGGAGAGCACGTCGATCAGGGAACGGGCTCCGTGCAGACGCTCCTGACGGGCCATGCGCAGGAATTCGGCGGCGATGCGGGCCTGATTCTCCAGAAACTCGGCATTCTCCTGGGTGGTGCGGATCGTCTCCCAACCGTTGCGCGCCTGCTCCTCGCTCTGACGCCGGGCATCCTCCAGACGGTTCCCGGCGGCGGCCATCCCCTCCCGCGCCCCATCGAGCGCATGGAATCCGGCCAGACCAAGATTGAAGGGATAGCTCATCTCCACACGGGCCGCCAACTCCTGCTGATTGCCCTGCACCCCCTCGGCGTCCTCCTTGTATTTCTTCTCCACCACGGCACCCACCCGCGGCGACAACTCCGCACCGATCACCCGCGCCTTCTCCATCTCACTGGTGGTCACCGCCACCTGGGCAAGCTGGATCTGCAGGTTGCCGTCACGGGTTCGGGCCAACACCTCCTCCAGGCTGGGAGGCAGACGGTTGGCCGGATTGGCCAACTCGAAAAGCGTCTCCGGCGGACCCGGCTCCACCTCGAACAGGGTGCGGAAGTGGTTGATGGCGGTGTTCACCGAACCCTTGGCCCGCGCCAGACGCGCCTGGGCTCCGGACAACTGGCTGCGTGCCTGCAAGGCATCGGTCTCCAGGCCACCGCCCAACTCCACCCGACTCTCCTCCAGACCGGTCTGCTTGCGGATGTTCTCCACCGACTGCTCGGCGAACGCCAGGGCACGATGGTGTTTCAGAAGATTCACGCAGGTGGTGGCCGCGTCCAGAATCAGATCCGCCCGCTGATTGGCCAGCATCAACTCCGACTGCAACCGCGACAACTCCGCCTTGGAAAGCTCGGCATGGGTCTTGCCGAAGTCCCAGAGGAGTTGATTCAGCGTCATCGTCAGGGTTTGGGCCTCCATCTCGGTCCGTTTGCCGCCATTGGCCGGCTTGCGCTTCTCCTGGCCCGTGGCGCCGTTCATCTTGAAATCCGGGAACCAGCCACCGCGAACCTTGCCGACATTCGCCCGCGCCGCCTCCACGTCCCGCTTGGCCGCCAGCAGACGCGGATGCTGCTCCAGCATCCGTTCCGTCAGGCCGCGGCAATCCTCGGCCCACGCCGGGGTGATCAGGCCGCAAGCCAACAAGCCGGCCATGAGCCCCAGCCGGGCCACCTTCCGCCTCTCACCTGGAATCAACCGTTTCATGCCTTCAACGTTCCTGAAAAGTGGCCTGCAACGAACGCAACCACGGGGTCAACAGATAGTCCAACACGGTCCGGCTGCCGATCAGGATCATGCACACCACCTGCACGCCGGGATACAACGCGTAACTCCGCTCCTTGGCCTCGAAGCGATTCCGCTCCGTGACGATGCGAATCCGGTAGAAGGTCTTGCCCTCCGAGGTGACCAGCGCATCCGGACTCACCCCCTCCACCTCGCCGGCGATGCGACCGAACAACACCGCGTCCTGGGAGTTGAGGGAGACCCACACCCGCTGCCCGGCATGCACATAGCCGATGTCCTGCACCGGCAGACGGGCGTCGATGATCAGGCGATCCTCGACCGGCACGATCTCCATCACCGTCTGGCCAGGGCCGATCACCCCACCCTCGGTGGACACGGCCATGCTCTTGACGATCCCCTCCACCGGCGAACGGAGGATGGTCAGATCCTGGGCCTGACGGAATTTCTTCAGGCGTTGGGACTGCTCTTCGTAATTCTGCCGGGCCTGGGTCAACTCCTTGCGCGCGCCCTCCAGAAAATTGGCCCGCAGCGAGTCGGCCCGCTCCCGCGACTCCTTGAGCGCCGCGTTCAGACGGGGCTGCGCCGCCTTGTCGGCGGCGATCTGCCCCTCGATGTTGCGCTGCTGCCGCACCAGTTCCAGATGGTTCATGCGACTGGTCAGTTTTCCTTCCATCATCTTCCGGCTGATCTCGACCTGATCGGTCACGGTCGCCAGAATCTTCTGATTGCTCTCCAGACGGATGCGGTTTTCGACCAGTTCCTGTTCGCGCTGGCTCACCGTACTCTTCAAGGTGGAGAGTTCATGGGCGAACCGTTCGCGCCGCGCCTGAAAGGTGGCCAGTTCGGTCTTGATCCGCTCCGGATCCCCCTCGACCACCTCCGGATCGAACCGGGGCGCGTCGCGCTCCTCCACCTCGGCGCTCAACCGGCCCATCTCGGCCAGCAGTCCCAGCAAACGCCGTTTCAGCTCCTCGAAATCGGCGTTGGAACGGACCGGATCCAACCGCAACAGCGGCTGGTCGCGGCGCACGGTCTCCCCCTCCCGGACCAGGATCTCCTGAACGATCCCGCCCTCGAGGTGCTGAATCGACTTGACCCGCGAACTGGGCATCACCACCCCCTGGGCCTGGGTGGTCACGTCCAGGGGGGCATGGGCGGCCCAGAACAGCAGGAGGCCGAAAAAAATCGCGCTCACCAGCAACAGACGCCGGGCGTGCCGATCGAGCATCGAGGGTTCGTCGCCCATCAGCGGCATCCGCGCCTCGGGAGGAACCGCGCACCCGGCGGAAAGCCGCACCCGCCCAACCGCCGAACCCCGCTCACGATCCACCTCCCCGACGTCCCAGATCGATCACCCGCCCCGCCCCCTGGAGGATGCTCTCGTCGTGGGAGGCGATGACCAGGGTCTTGCCACGCCGGGCCAGTTCGATCAACAGGCCATACACCTGGGTGGTGGCCTCCCGATCCAACCCCTCGGTGGGTTCGTCGAGCAGCATCACCGGCGCATCGCCCGCCAGGGCGCGGGCCAGGGCGAAGCGGCGTCGGATCCCCGGCGGCACCTCCCGACCATCGTGACCGAGGGCCAGATCCAGACCCGCCGGATGCTCGGCCAGAAACCGCCCGGCCCCCACGCTCGTCAACAGGGCGCGCATGCGCTCCTCATCCAGCGATCCCTCCACCGCGAGGAGATTCTCCCGCAAGGATCCATCCAGAAAGGTCGGCTCCTGGGGCAGATAACCCAACCGGCGGCGACGCCACTCCGGGGCCAACTGACGCATCTCGATCCCATCCACCAGGATCTGTCCTCCGGTTGGTCGCATGAGCCCGGTCATGAGCGCCAACAAGGTCGATTTGCCCGAACCGTTCGGTCCGGTGACCACACAGATCGTTCCGGCGGGAATCTCCACGGAGAGCGCCCGGATGAGAGCCACCGGACGACCCGGCCACTGCATCGTCACCTCGCGCAAGGAGAGTTCACCGCGACACGCCATGAGAGCCGAACCGCTCTCCGATTCGGGCTCGACCCCGCGAGCGAACTCCCGTGCCGCCCGCAAGGTGCTCTCCGCCTTCTTGAAAGCCTCGGCCAGGGTGACCAGACGTCCAATCGGTCCGAAGGCGCGTCCCGCCAGGATGTTCACCCCGATCAGCGAACCCACGTCCAAGCGGCCATCCACGACCAGCAGCGCCCCCACCCCGGTGAGCGCCACGTTCCCCACGGCCTGGAGCGCCTGGGCCCAGGAGGCCGCGTCTCCCCCCGCGAGGGCCATCCGCCGTCGGATGTGGGCCGCCTCGTGGACCACCCGACTCCAGCCGCTCATCAGAAGTTCCCTGCCGCCGAAGTGGCGCACGCTTTCCGGGGCGCGCAGGGCCGTGGCCAGCAATCCGGACTGGCGCTGGTTGATCGCATGCCAGGCCCGGACCGGAATGTTCATGCGGCGCTGTCCGAACCAGCCCGCCGCGACCAGCAGCAACATCACCAGCAAGGTCACCAGAGCCAGGGACGGAGCCAGCAGGGCGATGATCCCCACGAACAGGGCCAGATAGGGCAGATCGGTCAAGGCGGCGATGTTGGCCGCGCCCAGGGTGTTGGCCTCCTGCTCGACGCCGCGCACCAACGCTTCCAGCTCCTCGACCGGACGGCGCCGCAACGTCTCCAGGGGCGCGGTGAGAAGCAGTCCGAACAGCCCGATGGTCAGACGGGTCTCCTCGTCGCGGGAAAGCTCCGCGGCCAGGCGCAACCGCACGCTCCGAAAGGCCAGCTCGCCCAGAATCGCCAGCACCACGCCCCCGGTCAAGGTGAGCAGCGTGCCGGTGACCCCGTATACCACGTAACGGTTGAGCACCTGAATGGTATACAGCGAGGAGGCGATGCCGAGCATGTTGATCATCAACGCGGCGAACAGCAACCGCGTCAATGCGCCCGGATGGCGCCGCAACCGCTCCCAGACGACTCTCATCGCGGCTCCGCGTGTCTGGTCATTCAGGCACTCCGCGCCCCGGATCCCGATTCGGTTCCCAACCCGCAGGCAGGCCAGCCGGTTTCCAACCCGTCCGCCGGCTCGAGACGACTTTCAGGCGCCGGACCGCATCCCGACCCGCCGCCAGGCTCGAACCACCCGCCGCGCGCCGGTTCAGACCGCCCCATCACCGCCCTCATCCTCCTCCGTGGCCTGGAGTGGTCTCTCCCGCCAGGCGATGTTGTTGGCCTCGAAGGTTTTCCACAGCAGCTGCCAGAACTCCTGGATCGCCGCCTTGCGTTTGGCGAACGGCATGTACATCCCGACCGGATAGTGGGCCACCCACGCCCCCTCCTTGAGCGTCACCCCGAAATAGTAGGCCTTGGGCGCCTCGTTGGCCGGAGCGTCGGTGGGCAGGCTCTTGACCTGGGCCAGACACTCCTTGATGAGCTTCAACACGAAGACCGGTTCGTGCTTGGGATCGGTGTAGACATCCAGGTTGCGCTTGATGTTGCGCGGTTTGGTGAAATTCTGGATCTCGGCATCCGAGGTTTTGCTGTTCGGGAAGGAGATCAGCTGCCCGTCCAGGGAGGTGAGGCGGGTGGTGCGCCAGGTGATGTCGCTGACCACGCCCATGCTGTTGTTGAGCCGGATGGTGTCGCCGATGTTGAAGGGGCGTTCGATGTTGAGCATGATGCCGGACACGATGTCGCGCAGATTGGACTGGACCGCCATACCGATGATCATGGCCATCACGCCGGAGGTGGCCAGCATGCTGGTGATGCTTTTGTCCATGACGAAGGCGACCACCCCGAAGCCGGCCAGCAGGTAGACGATCAGCACCACGGTCATGCGCAGCACGTTGGGGATCTTGCGTTGGGTACGATTCTCCAGGGGCACCCAGATGAACCGCTCCAGGGCGATGATCGCCAGACGCGCCGGAATGAAGAACCAGAGGGTATCGAAAACCATCACCACCCCATCCACCGTGGAGCTGGTGAAGTTCTGCAGGCTGTAGTCACGCGCCAGATTGCCGAGGGTCATGAGCAGCGTCGGCCAGAAGATCATGCGCAGGAACAGGGTCTGGATGCGCCAGAACTGTCCGCGATCCTTCCGGTCGAGCAGACGCGCCAGCATGCTCATGACAAACGAGAAGATGGCCAGATAGACGAACTGATCGGTCGAATGGAGCACATCCCTGGCGTCGAACCGATCGGGTTTGAGCACCATGCCGGCATCGAGCAGGGAGAAGAGCGGTCGCGGCTTGCCGAAGCCGACGAAGACCGGGCTGCCATCCACGCCGCGCGGCATCACCTCCTGGGAGAGCCAGGCGCGCATGATCAGCCAGCCGGACGCGCCGGCCAGCACCTTGTCGCGATTGAGCGCCACCTCGATCGGATCGGTCACCTCTTCGTCGAGATGGAAGTAGGCTCGCACCCGCTCCAGAAGGGTCGGCTCCCTGGGCTTGGCCTCGGCGCCCGAACCGGGCTGGGAATCGGGCGGATACCCATCCTCGCCCTGGGCGCGGTTGACCAGGTTCATGCCCAGCAGGTCGCTGACGTACATCAGGTTGTGGCTGCCCAGGGTGCGGTGATGGAACGACAACCCGACCAGTTGGGTGCCGTAGTTGCGTTCGATGTCCGAGTAGCCCATGTAGAACTTGCCGCGCAGGCGATAGGCGCGGTAGTTCATGTCGCCATCCTTGCCCTCGCGGGTCGGTTTTTCCAGCGTCAGAGGGGTGACGGCGTTGGTGAACACCACGTCCTGGGGTTCGAAATCGCCGCGCCAACGGAACCAGACCGAAAAATCGATCTCCACCGTGTTGGCCGCGCGATCCAGGGCGGAGACCTTGGCCAGGCGCACGCCGGTGTAGACCACGTTGGTCTTGTACATGAAGCGGTCGTTGACGTAGAGGGCCCGACCGGAGGTCACTTCGCCCAGCAGGTTGGTCACCCCCTCCTCGCGAATCGGCGAGAGCTGGGTCATGGCCGCGACCAGACTGGCCCCGTCGTAAAGCCCCACCATGGAGTCGCGGGCCGCGACCCCCCGGGCATTGAAGAAGAGCGGTCCGTTGATGCCTGGGAAGGCCTTTTCGACCTGATTGCGGGCGGCGATGTGCTCCCGCACCCGTTGACGCAGGGTTTTGTCGCCCTCCTTGCCATACCCCTCGGCCAGGGCCGAGGTCATGAGTTTGGCGCTCTCGTAGGCATAGGCCGCCACCCAGTCCGGCCAGGTGTGATGGAACCCGGTGAAGCCGGTCTGGAACTTCTGCGCCCGTTCGCCGGCGGTATCGAAGAGCATGGGGGTGGTCATGAGGGTGCCGTTGAGGGCTGCCGCGGGGGTTCCCTTGCCCTTCCACGCCGCCGCGAAACCATCCTGGAAGCCGCGCGAGGCCAACTGGCGCATGCCAACGATCCGTTGACGCACCCCACCCTCGCGCAGGGTGGCGATCATGCGGATGGCGCTTTCCACCTCGCCGAGCACCAGGAAGGTTCCGAAGAGTTTCTTGGCCTCCACCTCCGCGACCACGGCCTTGAGTTCGTCGTCCATCTTGCCGGGGGTGAGGGGCCATTTGTAGAGCACCTTGGTGCCGAAGCGTTGGTACACCTCGTCGAAGGCCGTCGCCAGCTGTTCGCCGCGCGGATTGGCCTCGTGCAGGACGAACACCGTCTTTTCACCCACGACGTTGCGCAGATAGTTGGCCAGGAAGCGGATTTCCGTGGTCTCGTCGATCAGGGGACGAAAGACATAGGGATTTTCCGGCAGGGATTTGTCCGGGGCGCTGGTCATGAGGATCGCCGGCAGGGACTTCTCGCCGTACAGCGGGATGGCCCTGGCCGCTGACGCGCCATGCCAATGTCCCACCACGCCGATGACATCGGGATCCGTTTCGGCCTTCTGGGCGGCCTGGATGGCCGAGTCGGCGCTGGTTCCCTCGTCGATCGTCTCCATGGCCAGCATGCGGCCCTGAACGCCACCCTTGCGGTTGATCTGCTGGACAAGCAGATCCACGCCGCGTTGCATCGCCTCGCCCTGGGCCTTGTCCGGTCCGGTGAAGGGGGCGACCACGGCGATGCGCATGGGATTGCCGACGGGTTCCTTGAGGAAGAACATCCAGACAAGCGCCGAGAGGGCGCTGGCCACGATCGCGGCCAGGACGAAAAAGAGGGTAAAAAGCTGTTTTTTGGTTAACGTGCCAAGCCACGGTCTGAGAT